>CAMJIC010000114.1 GCA_946405675.1 uncultured Clostridia bacterium | reverse complement strand
CGGTCTGAAGAGAGTGATCCTGACAGGAGAGGCTCTGTCTGAGGATGCGGCTTCCAGGATCGCGTCCTGCACACAGGCTGTTCTGTTTGACGCCTTTGGCGCATCGGAGGTGTGCAATTATGCCTTCACAAGGCTCCGGCCCGGTGAAGCGATTGAACTGGGGCCGCCCACCTACAAAGCTGTGCTGCTTGTGCTGGATGAAGCTGGAAGGCTGCATGAAGCAGGAAAAACGCATGAAGCAGGGGAGCTCCATGAAGCACGGACATCGTATAAAGAAGAAGGGCTGCATGAAACAGATGGAGCTTTTACTGAAACGAAGGGAGAGCTTTGCATCGGGGGAACGCCGGGCAGATACGGATATTATCTCAACCGCCCGGAGCTGACGGCTCAGAAATTTACCGTTACCAGAGAGTATGGAAGGATCTATCATACCGGAGATCTGGCAAAGATCAGGCAGGATGGAAGTATTACCCTGGCGGGACGGGCTGACGGTATGCGTAAGCTCCATGGACAGCGCCTGGAGCTTGGCGAAGTGGAGCGGATGATGGAACGGTTTCCCGGGGTATCCCGGGCGGCGGCAGACATCCGCGGCCAGGGACCGGATGCGGTTCTGCTTGGATGGTACCTGGGGAAAGGGACAGAGGAAGACAGGCTGCGGGCATTTCTGGCGGAAAGGCTGCCCGCTTATATGGTTCCCGCGCGGCTGATGGAGCTTCAGGAGTTTCCGCTGAATGACAGCGGCAAGCTTGACCGGCGCTCTCTTCCGGAGATTCCCGTCACAGCTAAGCCTGCCGCTCCGCCGCAGAATAATCTGGAAAAGCTTCTGTGTGATGCCTTCGTGAAGGTTCTCAGGCTTTCCTCCCTTCCGGGAAGAGATTCCGGCTTTTTCGCTCTGGGGGGAGATTCCATCAAAGCCATGATGCTGATCAGCCTTCTGGAGGAGGAAGGCGGATACCACCTGTCCATGGCTGATCTGCTGAAATCTCCAACGCCGGCGAAGCTTGCGGCATGGCTCTCACAGGTTAAGCCTGCGGTTATGCCTGCAGGAAAGGCTTTCCTTGAAGGGAGCAGCCGGTTGAATCCGACTGTAGGCGGGGAGGCATCACAGAATCCGATGGCGGAGCCTTTGGAGAGCGGCCTGCCCCAGTCCCTGCTTTCTGAAGAGCTGATGACCCTAAAGGAGGATCCAAACATCATAGCGGTGCTTCCGGTCAGCAACGCAACCGACATCTACCTTAGGATGAAGCGGCTGAAGATCTCCGACCGCCGCAATGTGTCAAAGGGAAAGCTTTTTGTTTCCCGGAGCTTCTCAGAGGAGGAGTTTTCAGGCCGCGTGGAACACCTTGTCAGGAACCATCCGGCTCTGAGGTCTTCTTTCGTGCAGGATCAGCAGGGCAGGTTCCGCCAGGTATTTTACCAGACGTGCCAGCCTGTCATTTACTATAAGGATATCCGGATGCTGTCCGATGGAGTAAAGGAACGGTTTACAGACGGTTTCCTGAAGGCCATGGGTGAGGGGGAAGGTCTTTTTCAGGCAGCGTGCCTGCTTCTTTCCGAAGAAAAGAGCGTCATTTTGCTCTGCGTTGACCATACCATCGCGGATGGGATCTCCCTTCAGATTATAGCGCAGGAGTTGGCGGATCCCAATTACAGACAGTATGAGGAGGATGCGCTGCTTTCTCACAGGGAGCGGGTGCTGCGGGATTATCGGACCCCTCCCGCTCAGATCCTGGACTACTACAGACAGGCACAGCCGCTTTGGAAATCGGGAGAGACGCTCCGGCAGGATCAGCCGGACAGGAGGGTGCGCAGAATCCGCCTCACAAAGGAGGAGACCAGACGTCTGAATCAGACTCTGGCGGATCGCGGTATCATGCTCTATACATGGGTCCAGTACTGTTATGGCAGAGCCTGGCTGGATACAATCGAAGGAGAAGAGATCTGGCTTCTGACTCTGGAGTCCGGCAGATATCCGGACTGGAAGGGCGATATGCGGACAGTGGGAAACCTGATCATCGGTACGCCGGTTGCGATCAGCCGTGATCTGTCAGCAGAGGCTTTTCAGGAAAGACTGTTTCTTTTAAGAAGCGGCCCCTGGCTTTCAGACAGCAGCATCCTTCATGACGGGAAGTGGCAGGGAATTGCCGAAGGCATTACTTCCAATCTGTTTGACGGCTTGGTGAAGGAAGATGGATCCGCATTGGAGTTACTGGAGGAGCATCCGAGGACCGGAAACAGTATGGAGCTTACGGACGGAGAACTTGTCATAGAGCTTCGCCATCCGGATCAGGAAAAAGATAATAAACTCTATGATCAGGTGGAGGTGAAACTGAAGGCATGGCTTGTACATATACTGTCACCGTTGTAACGCCGGTTCGGGATACGCCGATCCCGGTTTTCCAAAGATCCTTTGCCTCTTTGAAGCGTCAGAGCTTTGGCTTTGACAAGATCCAGTGGGTGGTCGTATTGCATCAATGCTCCCCCTTGTACAAGGAGCAGATATCCGGCCTTCTCGGAGGATATCCGAACATTACACTGGCTGCCGAGGAAAGCCCGGGAAGCGCTTTGTCGGATGCCAGAAACCGGACGCTGGATCTGGCCGAAGGCAAGTGGCTGTTTTTTCTGGATTCCGACGATGAGCTGAAGGACGATGTGATCAGGGAAGTTGTCAGGCATATGGAGGCATCAGATGCCGACACCGGAGTATTCGGCGCGGAGCTTGATTATAACGGTTTCCGTGTCACTTCCCTGCCTGACGCCGAATCAGGGGAAGCGGTTGTCCTTTCCCGCGGAGATGAACGGATCGGGAAGGGTCTTTGCGAATATGGATTGTATCTGTGGACAAGATGTTATCGCAGACGGTTCCTGTCAGAAAATGACATCCGGTTTCGTCCGTATATGGATTTTGGAGAAGACCTATTCTTCAATAATGACGCTACGGCAGCCGCCGGCAAGGTCCTCATTCTTCCGGAGCTGTCCGGATATACGCATTATCTGACCGGAGGAATGGGCACGAGGTATGCGAAAAGGATTGGGGCAGGAGAGGGCACGAAGCTGTCCGGAGAGTTTATTGCCGGCTATGCCCTTTTACTGGACGGGCTGTATGAAGCCGGAAGAAAGGCAGCCCTTGCGCTGGACAATGTGATCTGGTATCAGATCTGGAATTATGGCCGTCCTTTTCTTTACGCGAAGGGAGCCGATAAACGTCTGTTCCGGGATGCGCTCTCGCCCCTGCTGCAGAAGCTTCGTCCCCCCCGCATGCTGAGCGCGGACAGGCAGAAACAGGCGGAAAGCATCTGCAGGAGGATCATGGAACAGACCTGCTCTCGCCCTGCACTGCCATACCTGATATCCGTGATCATACCGGTTCATAATGGAGAGGCGTACCTTAGTGAGTGTCTGGAGGCGCTTCAAAAACAGACCTGGAAGCATCTGGAGATCCTGGTAGTCGATGACGGATCTACGGACGCGACAGCGCGGATCGCGGAGGATTTCGCCAAAAGAGACGACAGGATCCGGGTCATCCGCAAAAGAGTCTGTCAAAAACAGTTTCTTGCGAGGCTGACCGGATTTGAGGAAGCCCGGGGGGACTATATGATCTCTGTGGACGGAGACGACCGGTGCTCAGATGACTATGTGGAATCGCTGCTTCTGGCTGCCTGTGAGAGCGGCGCGGATCTTGTTGTAGGGGATCATGTTCTGTACTTTACACAAAGAACGGTTTTCAGGAATCTTGCCATGGGACGGATGGAGGACAGGAAATACCTTGTCCCGCAGGATATGGAAATGGAGTTTTATGCCCCGGTGGACATCAATGATTACCGGTATGACCAGAGCCTGGTGGCGGTATGGTCAAAGCTGATCCGAAGGGATCTGATGGAACGCTCGCTTCCTACCTTTCGGGCAGTGACGTTTCCGATGTCATTCTTTGAGGATGTCTTCTATTCCGGCGTGTTTTACCGTCTGAGCCGGCGTTCGGTTTTTACGAATCATGGAACCTATTACTACCGGAGACATTCTGCGTCCGAAACAAGTGAAGACCTGATACAGGGGCTTGAGAGAAACGTCAGAGGACAGCTGGAAATGATCGTACAGCTTCGCTGGCTCCTGCGGCAGACGGATGCGGGGAAAGAAAAAACGGATCGCTTCGAAGCCTGGAGGGATTCACTCTGGAAGGTCATGGAGTCCAGGTACGTAGTCTATATCAGGAAGTAAGCAGACGAATGATTTTCATTTTTGTAAATCCCTTCTGGGGGCATGTCAATCCCCTTCTTGATCTGATCAAAGCTCTGACAAAGCGTGGCTTTTCTGTCAGGGTATACAGCGGCAAAGAGGTGGCCGGGGCAATTGAACAGGCCGGCGGCGTGTTTGTGGACTGTACATCTTTTTTTCTGAGACCCGGCCCGATCAGGTATGCGGCATCCGGCTATCTGAATGCGCTGGAGGCTGCCATGGCCATGGATGCGTTCATGGCGGGCCAGATACAGGAGTG
Source organism: uncultured Clostridia bacterium (assembly GCA_946405675.1). Classification (GTDB taxonomy): domain Bacteria; phylum Bacillota; class Clostridia; order Lachnospirales; family Lachnospiraceae; genus Porcincola. The sequence goes on along the minus strand of CAMJIC010000114.1, from coordinate 3,240 downwards.
GAAGCCTGTATATGCCATTTCGGATATAGAGAGCATCTGGGGCAGCCTTCTGGCGGAAAAGTTCAGGCTTCCCCTGATGATTTTTTCGCCTACGCATCTGAGAACGCTTTTTGCGGCGGGCGATTACTGGGGAGAATTCTTTCAAGAGCTGGAGCCTTATGAGGAAGCATTTGAAAGAAGGCTCCAGCTGATCTGCGAAAAGGGCTTCCCGAAAAAGAGCATGATGTCTCTGCTTTGCGTGGATCCGGCAAAGGATTATATTGCCGCTGTTCCCCGTGCCTTGCAGCCTTGCTGCGAAACACTTGACGAAGGCCGCGTATGCTTTTGCGGAGGGATCGGGCTGAAGGCGCAAAGCTCCGCTCTCCGACCGGACAGGCACCGGCCCCTGATCTATGTGACGCTTGGCACCACGTATTTTTCCGATGCGCATGTTTTTTTTCGCAGCTGCATCGAGGCTTTCCGGCATCTCGAGATAGATGTCATTATGGCAGTCTGGAAATATGTGGATGTCCGTCAGCTGGGAGCGGTCCCGGAGAATATGGAAATCCGAGTCTCGGTCGATCAGACAGACGTTCTGCGGCAATGTGACGCTGCACTATTTATCGGCGGCATCAATACGGTGAAGGACTGTCTGATTCTGGGCGTCCCCATGGTCATCTGTCCGTTCTTTTATGATAATTATGCCACCGCGAAGCTGATCCGGGAAGCCGGGGCCGGAGTGCGGATTGACGGCTATCAGCCTGACCTGCTTCGCAGCAGTGTCATGCAGGTTCTGAAGGAGCCTTCGTTCCGGGAACAGGCGGCAGCACTTGGAGAGAACATCAGGAAGAGTCAGGGTACGTCGGAGGCAGTCGAATGGATCCTGACGCATATTGAGGAAAAACGACAGGCGGACTTTCCGTAATCATCAGGTAATTGTTCGAGCCTGCCATTTTGGATTTGCGCCAATTTCAGAGGGGTGCTGAATAAATACACATACAGATACATGCAAGGAGGAAAATTGCGACTATGTATACATATAAGGATATCTGGACCGGTGCAGACGAAAAATCCACTTTGCATGAGCTGCTTGAGCGTACGAGGCACTGTGAAGGGATCGCTGTGGATGTATGGGGCGAGACCATCAGCTATCAGACCTTTCATGAGAGATCCGATGCTGTGGCGGCCTTTTTGCAGCACAAGGGATATGGTAAGGGAGACATGATCCTCGTCATCATGAACCTTTGCTGTGATTATTATTGTGTCATGACCGGCGTGGTCAAAGCGGGCGCTACCGTGGTAACCCTCGACAAGGATCTTCCTGAGGGGCGCCTTGCGTCAATCATAGAGCAGACATCTCCGGTTCTTCAGATCACGGATGAGCTGGCGGAAACGATGCTGACAGAAGGGAAAGAACTCACCTTTTGTCCTGTAGACAGGCAGATGTCAGCTCAGGATGTCCTGGCTGTCCTGTATACATCAGGCTCTACAGGTGTTCCCTGCGGCATCCGCGTGATTTCCAGTGTCATGGTATGCAGTCTCCTTCCGATACCGGAGAACCGGATTCTGTCAGGGGCACTGGGGGCGTGCACCGCCCTTTTTAATATCAGCCATCCTTCTTTTGCTTTTGGATTTACGAACTTTTATTACACGATCCTGTATGGGAAAAAGTTTGTGCACATCCGGATGGGGCAGGCGGACACCATGGAACAGATCGCCGCAAAGCTGAATGAGAATGAGAGTTGTTTTCTGTTCTTCCCGCCATCCGCCGTTCTGGCCTGTCTGGAAAATGAAAGGGTACGCAGGTCATTTTCCCATGTAGGCGGTGTCATGGTGGGCTCGGATATCGTCAAGCCTTCTCTGATGGAAGATATGAAAAGCGTGCTGCAGCCAGATGCCAGGATTGTCATCCTGTATGGGAGCTCAGAGGTCGCCCTTGCCACCGCAAGGCTTGTCGTGCATCCGGAGAAGGCTCATTCGGTCGGGTTCCCCACTGCCTTTTCCAGGATTGAGATCGTAGATGAGGAGCGAAACCCCTTGCCCGTCGGAGAGGCGGGTGAGGTAAGTGTGCGGGGCATCCGCGTGAACATGGGCTACATCGGTGCGCAGAATCAGAAACAGAATAAGATCGTCTTTCATCCGGATGGGACCCGTACCTGGTACTCAGGGGATCTCGGGTATCTGAACGAAAACGGAGAGCTGTTTGTACTGGGAAGAATGGACCGTATCATCAAGCATAATGGCTTCCGGCTGGATCCTGTGGAGATCGAGGAATGCCTCAAGCGGGAGCTTGGTGTAAAAAATGCCGCGGTCAAGCAATTTGAAAGGATGGGAAGAGCTGTTCTATGTGCTTTTTATGAGCATCCATCCCCGTTGCCGGAAGAGGAGATACGGCAAAAGCTCTCCGAGAAGCTTCCCCGTTACAGTATCCCGGAGCGGTTCGTGCATCTGGACAAAATGCCATTGACTGATCGCGGAAAGCTTGATTACCGCGCCCTTTCCCTGCCGGATTCTGAAGGGCCGGCTGTCTATGAGGCACCCCGGACAAAGGAGGAAAAGCAGATCTGCAGCGCCTTCGCAAAGGTGATGAAGGTTTCCCGTGTAGGGGTGAATGAGAGCTTCTTTGCCCTGGGAGGAGATTCCATCCTTGCGGCGGGAATCCTTTCCATGCTGAGGGATGAGGGATTGGAGCTTACCGTTGAGGAGCTTTTCCAAAAACCGACTCCTGCCATGCTGGCCGGCTGTGCGAGGCATGTGGCTTTCCCTGAGCAGGGAAAGGAGGATTCCTTTGCCGATGGATCCGGCCTGGCGGAGGAGCTGTCGTGGAAGGGGCGGCTGCCTCAGGAGCTGGCATATCTGGCGGAGGATGAAAACATAGAGGCTGTTTATCCGGCAGATCCCTCCACCGCGTTCTATCTGTTCCTGCAGGAATCGGGGAGCGGCTATACAAGAGGGAACCGGATCCGTTTTCGGATCCGCAGTAAAAAAGGATATACGGAAGACGCCTTCAGGGAGAGAGTAAAGCAGATCACGGCAAAGCATCCTGTCCTGAGATCCTCTTTTGTGCGCGCAAAGGATGGAAAGCCATACCAGGTATTCTGGAAGGAGACAGAGCCCTCTGTCTACTACAAGGATCTGCGCCCGTTATCCGAAGAAGCGGCCAGGCGGTTTGTCAGCGGCTTCTTTCAGGTGATGGAAGAAGAGGGAAGCCTTTTTTCGGCGGCCTGTTTTCCGACAGACGATTCCTCCTGTGAGCTGCTG
>CAMJIC010000113.1 GCA_946405675.1 uncultured Clostridia bacterium | reverse complement strand
GATACTTTGTCGCTCATTTTGTGGGAAAGACGGAATTTGCGGCTGTCAACCTGATTATGCCTGTGCTGAATATCCTTGGGACGTTTGGCTATATGTTCGGCACGGGCGGCAGTGCGCTGATTGCAAAGATGTTGGGAGAAGGGAAGCAGGAACGTGCGAACCGCCTGTTTTCCCTGCTTGTGCTGGTTTCTTCCGGCCTGGGCGCAGTTCTGATGGTGCTGGGCTTTCTTTTCATGAACCCCATCACTGCCATGCTTGGCGCGGAAGGGATGCTGCTTGAAAACGCTGTGAAGTATGGACGGATCTTTATTCTGGCTCTGCCCGCATGGATCCTGGTGTATGAGTTCCAGCTTTTCTATGTTGCCGCTGAAAAACCGGGGCTTGGGCTTGCTGTCACGGTGTGCACAGGACTTTGTAATGTTGCGTTGGATGCCCTGTTTATCATTGGCTTCCATTGGGGGCTTGCAGGCGCGGCGGCAGCCTCCGCGCTGTGCCAGTTCATGGGAGGCGTGTTTCCGCTCATTTACTTCAGACGAAAAAACACAAGTCTTCTGAAGCTGGTAAAGCCCGTGTGGGATGGCAGGTCACTTGTGAAATGCTGCACAAACGGCTCCTCTGAATTCATGGCGGAAGCCGCCTTTTCCCTGGTAGGGATTGTCTACAATGTGCAGCTGATGAAATATGCGGGGGAAGACGGAGTTGCCATTTATGGTGTGTTGATGTATCTCAGCTTGTTTTTTTCTGCTATATTTGTAGGGTATTGTAATGGGATCGGACCGGTATTCAGCTACCATTATGGGGCACAGAATCACGATGAGCTCAAAAATCTGCGAAAAAGGAGCCTGATGATCATCTGGATCGTGTCCGTTTTGATGTTCGTTCTGTCTGAGATAATGGCCAGGCCTCTTTCCGTGCTGTTTTTGCAAGGTTCAGGGAAGCTGCTGTCGGACACCGTGCATGCATTCAGAGTGGTTTCCGTTGTTTACCTGTTCACAGGCACGGTGGTTTTCAGCTCGAGCCTCTTTACTGCACTGAACAACGGGCAGGTATCGGCCCTGATCTCTTTTTTGCGGACACTGGTTTTCGAGCTTGGGGCGGTGCTCCTGCTGCCAAAGCTGTTTGGCGTGGACGGCATATGGTGCTCTTTGGTATTCGCTGATCTGATGGCAGCGATTGTCGGAAGCATATTGATGGCTGTCATGCAGAAAAAGTATGATTATTAGGATATCATGCATCGTGGTCTGCGAAGCGGGGCTGAAGGGGAAACGAAACCTATCAGGAAATAATAAAGATGATGAAAGAAGCTTCCTGTTCAGAACAGGTTCGGAACAGTTATGAAAGAAGAATGGAAGAGAGCTGATGGAGAGGACCATGAAACCGGAATTATATATACAGGCCGGATGCATAAATGCGGAAGGCCCGGTATGGGATGAGAGTACTGGCACGCTTTACTTTATCGATGTGGAAGCGGGAAAAATCTTTTCCCATTCCGGCGGCCGTCTGATCTCCTGGGATGCGGGAGAACAGATTGGCTGCGCGGTGCTCCGGGAGAGGGGCGGCATGATCGCTGCGCTGAAAAGCGGGCTCTACGAGGTCGATTTTCCGTATGGCGGGAAAAAACTGATTCAGGATCCGGAGAGGCATATCCCGGGGAACAGGTTCAACGACGGAAAGGTGGATCCTGCCGGAAGGCTGCTGGCGGGCACGATGACTCTTTCTTTAAAGGAAAGTGATCCGCCCTCGGGGGCATTGTACTGCCTGAATACGGATGGAAGTGTTGAAAAACGCATCGGGAATATATTCTTGTCCAATGGCCTGGCCTGGAGCGGGGACGGGCGCATGTTCTATCACATCGATACGACGGCCCGTACAGTCACACGATATGATTATGATCCTGAGACCGGATTGATGGGCAATCCGGAGGCAGTCATCCGTGTTCCGGAAGCGCTTGGCCTTCCGGATGGCATGACGATCGACCATCAGGGGATGCTGTGGATTGCGCTGTGGGGCGGAGGAGCCGTGTCCAGATGGAACCCGCTGACAGGGGAACTTCTGGAAAAGTACGAGCTGCCCGTTCAGAATGTTTCATCCTGCTGCTTTGGCGGAAAGGACATGGATCTCCTGTTCATTACCACAGCCTCTCAGGATACAGACATGGAAAAGTATCCTCTTGCCGGAAGTATATTCATGATGAAGACACGGGTGAAAGGTGCTGCGTCCAGGAAATATAAAGGATGAGGGCAGAATTGTTCTGAACTACGGGCAGGCAGGATGTGCATGTGATGATCTGCAGATCCTTATCCGGAAGCGTATTCGTGAGATGCAGCCGTTGATGAAACACGGAAGAGAGGCTATTATGCAGTATACTTTGAAGAATGAAATTCTGGAAATGACAGCTGATACACATGGTGCGGAGATTCTGTCTGTCACAAGAGGCGGGAAAGAGTACATATGGAATGGCGCCCCGGAATTCTGGGGGAGAAGGACACCGATTCTGTTTCCTTTTGTGGGGCAGGTCCGCGGCGGAGGGTACCGGCACAATAACGTCAGGTATCCGATGGGACAGCATGGCTTTGCCCGGGACGAGGAATTTGAGATGGGGGAAAAGACGGAGGATTCAATTTCATTTGTCCTGCGGGATAATGAGAGGACGAGATCCGTCTATCCTTTTTCCTTTGCGCTGACCGTAACCTATACGCTTCAGGGTGATACAGTCATTGTGGAGTGGAATGTGCGTAATACGGGAGATGAGATTCTGTATTTTTCCATCGGAGCACATCCTGCGTTCTTCTGCCCTGTGGATGGAAAGGGTTCATGGGCAGACTATGCAATTGAGATCAGAAAAGATGGTCAGCCTCTTTCCGGCATGCGGATCCGTCCGATTCAGGATGGAGGCAATGTCGGTGACGTTGTTAAAGAGATTGCACTTGACAGGGGAAGGATCACGCCGACACAGGAGCTTTTCAGCCACGATGCCCTGATTCTTGAAGGGGAACAGGCAGACGAGGTTTCGCTGATTGATCCGGACGGACATGCCTATGTGACAGTGGGATTTGACACGCCGCTTGTGGGGATTTGGTCGCCAGCATTGAAAAACGCGCCGTTTATTTGTATAGAGCCATGGTGCGGAAGGACAGACAGTGTGCATTTTTCAGGGGAATTGTCGCAGCGGGAGTATGGAAACCAACTCAACTCTGGCGAACAGTTTCATCGGGAATATTCGATGAAGTTTTTGTAAGATTGTGATTCCGGATGTTTACGATGGAACCGGATTTCGCTTCGCACGATCGAAGAGAAGAAAGCATTGTCGGCACTTCCTGGTGCAGCTGCCGGAAGGAGAATCAGGAGGTTCAGAAAAGAGGTTCATGGGAAGGGACTGGGATATGAGCAAGATTGACCGAAGCGGTAAAAGAAGCAATATTGAGCGCCGGGATCAGCAGATTCTTTACATATCGGATGACGAGGTATTTGCACAGCAGAAGGAATGCCGCAGGATCCTTCAGAAGCTGAATTTCATGGACAGGGCGGATTTTGAGGGAATTCAGAAGGTTGTGAAAGAATTGCTGGGCACTTCAGAGGGCGCATTTATCAACCCGCCATTTTACTGTGATTATGGAAAGCATATTCATGTTGGAAAGAACTTTTTCGCAAATTACAATTGTACTATCATAGATGTAGCACCGGTGACGATCGGCGATAACTGCCAGATGGCCCCGAATGTGGCGGTCTATACGGCTGGTCATCCCGTTCATCCGGCAGTGAGAAATACTGCCTATGAATACGGGATAGAGGTGACGATCGGAGACAACGTCTGGATTGGCGGGAACACGGTGATCCTTCCGGGCGTCCATATCGGAGACAATACCGTGATCGGAGCAGGGAGCGTGGTGACAAGGGACATCCCCTCCTGGTGTGTTGCCGCGGGCAATCCATGTAAAGTGATCCGGAGCATTACCGAGACGGACAGGGAGTATTACTACCGGCAGGTCAGGATCGACCGCGAAGCGATGGATGACATGAAGCGGATGTGGTCAGAGAGTAAGGATCCGGTGAAATACCCGGAGAGAAGCGTAGATGATGAAAAATAAAAAATCTCTCAGCGAAGAAGGTCTTTCGTTTCAGGCAGATGGAAACTGACAAATGCTGCAGCAGAACAGGAAAAGCTCCGGACTGCTGCAGCGTTTCTTCCTTATGTCTACAGCGTTTCTTCTTTTGCCAGAAAAAGGTTGTCGTTCAACTGGAACACATCCAGACCGTGCAGAATGCTGTAAATGATGATCGCGTCCCGGCGGTTCCGGATGTTGAGCCGTGCATGTCCGCTTTCGTTGAGCAATGTCTGAATCTCCTCCAGTGTACAGGGAATTGCAAGGCCGATACAGATGATGCGGTTGCGGGAAGGATGTCTGCGGCCTGCGAGGATCTGATAAAGATAGACCCAGCTGATGCCTGCTTTCTTGGCAACCTCTGACTTTGAGGCGCCATGCTTCTCGATCAATTCGGTGAGCATGGCGCTTATGCTGCGCGAGGAGAACACTTCCTGGCAGTCACAGAGAAAGGAAGAAAGGCTGTCGGATGCCTTCAGCTTGTGCAGCAAGTCCTCTGTGGATAGTGAAACTGCCTGAAGCGGCTTTACTGCTGCTACGGTTTCAGCTAAGAGGCTGGCTGCGTATGGATAATCCTGTGGTCTGACAGCGGTGGTTCCTGTATGGCTATTCCTGTTTGAAGACATCTCAAATCTCCTTTGATCGTGCAAAAGCTGACAGACTGTATTTCCGGGTACGCTCCTGAGGTGATGCCGGAAACATCCTGGCTTTGAATCTGCTGGCGATTAACATCTGTTCAAGAGGAAAGCGAATGTAAGTATATGCAGATGAAAGATCGACAAATGCTTGCTTTCATGATTATTATACTATCTCACACAGATGTTTCATTAACGAATGTTAACAAAATGGTATAAATTTGAAGATTTTTTTCCTTCCGGAATGATCGGATTGATACATGATCCGGTTTTGGTTATACTCAATGATGGAATTGCTTTTGCCAATGGATAGGTCCATGCGGCCGCAGACAGGAGAAAAGGAACGTAGATCAGGAGGGGTGGATATGGACTTGAAGCAGTATATGATGGCGCTTGATGCCGGCACGACGAGCTCACGCTGCATCTTATTTGACAGGAGCGGGAAAATCTGTTCCGTCGCGCAGCGGGAATTTGAGCAGATCTATCCTCATCCGGGCTGGGTGGAGCATAATCCCATGCATATCTGGTCTTCACAGATCGGCGTGGCGGCGGAGGCGATGGGAACCGTTGGCGCGGGACCGGAGAACATTGCTGCGGTAGGGATCACGAATCAGAGAGAGACGACGATTGTCTGGGATAAGAGGACCGGTGTGCCGGTGTACAATGCGATCGTGTGGCAGTGCCGCCGGACCGCGGATATGATTCCGGAGCTGATTGCAGATGGATTCGGAGAATACATCCACGAGAAGACCGGCCTGATTCCAGACCCGTATTTTTCCGCGACGAAGCTGAGATGGATCCTGGATCATGTGGAGGGGGCCCGCGAGCGGGCTGAGCGCGGTGAACTTTTGTTTGGAACGGTGGATACCTGGCTGATCTGGAAAATGACAGCCGGCAAGGTTCATGTGACGGATTATACCAATGCAAGCCGGACGATGTTATTTGACATCCATAAGCTCTGCTGGGATAAGGAGATCCTGAGGAAGCTGGAGATTCCGGAATGCATGCTTCCGGAGGTGATGCCGTCAAGTGCTGTCTATGGCAGGACAAAGGACTGCATGATCGGTGACGGGATTCCGATCAGCGGGGCGGCGGGGGATCAGCAGGCAGCCTTGTTCGGGCAGTGCTGTTTTGGGGAAGGCGAGGTGAAGAACACCTACGGAACGGGCTGCTTCCTGCTCATGAATACGGGAGATCAGGCTGTCTGTTCGGGAAATGGGCTTCTGACGACGATTGCGGTTGGGATGGAGCCGGGAAAGGTTCAGTATGCGCTGGAGGGTTCGGTTTTTGTTGCCGGCGCTGCGATCCAGTGGCTCAGAGATGAACTCAGGATGATCAAGAATGCGGCGGACACGGAGGATTACTGCAAAAGGACACCGGATACGGCCGGGGTCTATGTGGTTCCTGCCTTCACCGGACTTGGCGCGCCGTACTGGAATCCGGAAGCCAGGGGAACGATTGTGGGTCTGACAAGAGGGGCGGCGAAGGAACATCTGATCCGTGCGACCGTGGAGTCCCTTGCCTACCAGACAGCTGATGTGCTTCGGGCAATGGAGAAGGATTCCGGCCTTTCGATCCGTCATCTGAAGGTGGATGGGGGAGCGAGTGCCAATAATTTCCTGATGCAGTTCCAGGCTGACATCCTGGATGCTGAGGTGGTGCGTCCGCAGTGTGTGGAAACCACGGCTATGGGCGCAGCTTTCCTGGCCGGACTGGCGGTGGGATACTGGAAGGATCAGGAGGATGTCAGGAAATCCTGGGCGCTTGGCCATACATTTGCCCCGAAGATGCCGCAGCTGGAACGACAGGGCCTGCTTGCAGGGTGGAAGCGGGCGGTCAATGCGGCGATCGCCTGGACCTGCGCTGACTGACCGCCGATGAAGGCATGATCCCAACAGATGGTGGCACAGGGCAGGGTGGCCCTTGCGCCTGAGTGCGCAAGGGTGGTCATTCCTGCGGTTCATGCATCAGGAGGGATTTGGATTCCGGTTTTTCTTTGTAGTACGAGGGACGGGTCCATTTTTCATGGATCCCGGAATATTTCCATGTGTTCTGATCTTCATTATAGGAGTGAATGAGCATATACTGCCATGCGCTGTCCTTTGAAAGCGCATCATAGATATAACGAAGCGGGATCCACTGCCGGTTGTGCTTCGGATTGCCCGAATCCCCCAGAAAGACCTGGTCGGTTTCCGGGTTGTAATGCCAGATGTTGACATAGTGGCCGGGCGTGTCCTGCCAGTAGGTGTCGTCATCCTCGCTGGAGATCAGGACGATTGCGCCGGGACATTCGGAAAGTGCCTTCTGGAAAGCTTCGTACTGTTTGTCCTTTTGCTTCAGGGAAATGGTAAAGCCTGTCTTTTGCAGCGCCTGCTCCATGTAAGGCCAGTCTATGGCTCCGGCTCCTTCGTAAGGGGCATAATCCGTGACTTTGCGGGCAAGGGCATACATGTCCAGAGGGGAGCATTCGTAAGGGCTGAGCGTGCTGTAGACACTGGCGAGGTCGCACAGTCCGCATCCGAATACGCTGAAGAGGCCTCCGTCCAGTTCGGATTCACACCAGATCCCGGACCAGGGGGCTTTGGTTTCCCATGCAACCGGCCCCTGGAGGAAGGAATAGACCCCATCCTGGGCATGGAGCGCCGGATCTTCTGTCTGCGGAGCTTCGGTGGCCTTTGCCTTCTTCGGGGCAGGGGCCGGTACTTCAGCCGCAGGTTCTGATTCCTTCTTTTCTAAGGCAGCTGAAGCAGTCTCATTCTCCGCAGCCATCTGGGAGGAGACTGCTTTTTCTCTGTACCGGTATAAAATGATAAAACTGCCTACGACAAGAGCCAGGATACAGGAGATCGATATGGCGATCATTTTTCGCATGGATACAAATCCTCTTTCTTACTTGATTGAGTGCCCAGATAAGCACACGTTATCGTTCACGCCCAATGACATTCAGGGGCGTATCTATTATTATCGAACTATACCACTGTTCGCAGGTTTATTTCAA
>CAMJIC010000112.1 GCA_946405675.1 uncultured Clostridia bacterium | reverse complement strand
GTTCACTGACCGGCCGGGCAGTGAACTGTGACCTGGCCAGGGTGTGACTTGTAACCAAGTCAGGGGACACACCTACAGGCCGACCCGCTTGCAGGTGTGTGATTTGCAATCCAGAAGACCCTGCAACTTTTGACCGCTTCGAGGTACATCTTTTCTGAAAAAAGGATATACTATTGGTTATTAGACATTACGAAAGGAACCAAGACGTATGATTCATGTGAAAAGACAACGTGAAGCAGAAGCGGAGGGCGCTGAGGCAAAGAGCGCTTTTTCGGGCCGGACCAACCTGGTCGTCAGCCTGCTGTTTCTGCTGCTTACAGTGCTGGTATTCCTGCCGGTTCTGCTGGTGCTCATTGTTTCCATTTCCTCGGAGCAGAGCGTGACGCAGAATGGATATACCTTTTTCCCTTCGGCGTTTTCCCTGGAGTCCTGGCGGTATGTCCTGCGGTCCGGAGGCTATCTGGTTCAGTCTGTGGGCAACTCGCTGCTGATCACGGCTGCCGGTACTGTCGCCGGGCTGATCCTGATGTGTCCCATCGCTTACGCATTGTCCAGGAAGCATTATCGTTACAGGGGGGCAATCCTGATTTTTCTGATGATTCCCATGTTGTTTTCCGGCGGCCTGGTCGCTTCCTACATGGTGAATACCCAGATTCTGAACCTGCAGAATACCTGGCTGGCGCTGATCCTGCCGGGGCTTTGTTCCACCTGGTACATCATGATCCTGCGCAATTATATCCAGATGTCTGTGCCGGATGAGATGATTGAAGCGGCCCAGATCGACGGAGGAGGGCAGCTGCAGATCTTTTGCAGGATCATCGTCCCTGTCATCCGACCGGTGATCATGACGGTTGCCCTGTTTCAGATCTTTGCGTACTGGAACAGCTGGTATCCGTCCCTGCTGTATCTGGACAGCAATCATACCTCGCTGTATCCGATCCAGTATGTGCTGGTGAATATGCAGCGGAGCATCGACAGGCTGTCGAAGGATACGCAGTACATGTCCGGCATGCAGACGTATCTGCCGCCGGCTGTCACGGTGCGGATGGTGCTGGTTGTGGTGGCAATTCTTCCGATCCTGGTCATTTTTCCATTCTTCCAGAAGTATGTGAAAAACGGGATGACAGTCGGTGCGGTAAAGGGGTGACAGGATGAGAAAAATGGGACGGCGTGTTGTGCTGCTATTGGTGCTCCTTCTGGCGCTTTGTGCCTGCGGATGCAGCAGGTGGCCGAAGGAGGGAAGGCTTCGGTGGGTGACCTTGTCGGACAGCGGGAACGCTCCGCTGGACGCGCAGGAGGTCATTGCCGCGGCGAATGAAGTTTCCAGGGAAAAGATCGGACTGACGGTGAACCTGGAATTCCAGCCCACCGAAAAGCTCAATCTGATCATGGCTTCCGGCGAATATTACGATATGGTATTCACAAGCAGCTGGGCCAATGTATTTGATAAAAATGCGCAGGGGGGCATGTTCTATGACATCACGGATCTGGTGAAAACGGAAACGCCTGACCTGTATGAATCGATCGGCAGATACTGGGAGAGCGGGACGGTCAACGGACGGATCTACGGGATCCCGATCCTGAAGGATATGGGGTCGGAGGAGCTGTTCCGTTTCAATGCGGATTATTTTGAAGAAGAAAAGGGGATGGAGATCCCGGAGCGGATGGAGGGCCTTGGGGCGGTGGAGCCTTACCTGAAGGTGTACAAGGAGGATCATCCGCAGAAGTATCCGCTGGATATGAGCAAGGCAGGCATGCCGGGCTTCCTGAACTGCATTGAACGGGTCGTGGACGGGATCATTGTGATTCCCTATCAGCAGGAGACAGAGGTGCCGCAGGTGAAGGCAGTGTGGGACTGCGAGGAGCTGATGGAGCGTTACAGGACCTTGCATCGCTGGTACAAGGCAGGGTACATTCATCCGGATGCCGCGACAATTGATTCCACAGTGGGAGATAAGTCCATACCGGTCAGGTTTGGAGTAGCGTGGAAGGGATATATGGGGTACTCTAATCCTGCGGACTGGGGCTTCCAGGTGAAAACCTCCACCTTTGAGGGACCGTTTTTGTCCCGGCAGAGCGGGCAGGGCGCCATGATCGGTATCTGCGCCGCATGCAGCAGGGAACGTGCCATTGAATGCCTGAAATACATAGAGCTTCTGAGCTGTGACCAGAAGTTCAGGGATATCCTGGGATACGGGATCGAAGGGAAGCATTTTGAATACCTGCCGAACGGAACTGTCCTGAGGACTAAAACAGGTTCTGACCGCTATGCGCCCCGCCTGTATACGACAGGCTCTGTGGTCAATGCGTCCGTAGAGTCCATCAGCAGGGAGGTGCTTTCTGATCCGGATCAGTGGGAGAAGGTGTTTGAGGAGTATGAAGAGAAGGGAATCTACAGCCAGACGCATGGATTTGCCTATGATATCACGCGCAAGGAAGATATCGTTTCAGCAGTGAGAGCGATTTTCAGTGACTATGACACGGATCTTCGGACCGGGACAAGTGATCCGGATCAGATCATGGTGAAAATGAAAAAGCGGATGGAGGCTGCCGGGATCGATGAACTGCTCTCTGATATCCAGGGGCAGCTGGATGAGTGGTTTGCGGAAAAAGGCTGGGAGCCTCACGAGGAAACTGAGGATGAATGAAAAGAACACGAAAAAGAAAACGGGGAAACAGGCAGGACATTCCTCGAGGACGGTGATGTGGAAAAAGGAGACACGGACGCTGACATGGATGTCGATGCCGGCGATCGTGTGGTATCTGCTGTTTTGTTATCTCCCTATGTTCGGCATTTTCTTTGCGTTTAAGGAATTTAAGCCGGTTCCGGGAGATTCTCTGCTGAAGAATCTGTTTGTCAACAGCCCATGGGCAGGGCTGCGGAATTTTTCGTTTTTGCTGCGGTCTTCAGAGCTGCCCACGATCATGTTCAACACCTTGTTTTATAACGTGATCTTCCTTGTGCTGGGAATCATCATTCCTGTGTTTCTTGCCATCTTCCTGACGGAACTGCACAGCAGGTTTTTCTCGGGATGTGTGCAGATGGTAATGATCCTGCCGTATTTCCTCTCCTGGGTCGTGGTGGGGTACTGCCTGTATGGATTCCTTGCGACGGACGAAGGCCAGCTGAACCATCTGCTGGGCCTTTTCGGGGCGGCGCCGGTGCAGTGGTACCAGTCTCCGCAGTACTGGAGGGTGATCCTGATCCTGACGGAGCTTTGGAAATCCACCGGGTATTCCATGGTGATCTACCTGTGCGCGATCACGTCGATTGACCGTACCCTGTATGAGGGCGCGATCCTGGACGGCGCTTCTTTCTTCCAGAGAGTGCGGTATGTTACGCTGCCGCTGCTCCGTCCGACGATCGCGACGATCTTTATCCTGCGGACAGGATCGATTCTGGCATCGGACTTCGGACTGTTCTACCAGGTGCCGCTGGATTCCAATTCGCTGCAGCCGGTGACGCAGACGTTGGACGTATATGTGTATAAGGCGCTGATGAATCAGGCAAATTTCAGTTATTCTGCTGCTGCCTCATTTCTGCAGAATGCGGTGGGGTGTGTGCTGCTTCTGATTGCGAACGCGGTGATCCGCAAGCTGGATGCCGACAGTGCGCTTGCGTGATCATAAACTCGTGACCTGTTTTCAGTAACAATCATGTTTCGCCGGGCTGAGCGCATCAGGCATGACCTTGATGTGAGCTGCTTTGCGGATTATAATAATAATTGGGGATGAGGCTGTTTTGACCTATTTTTTCGTGGTACTTGATTTGGAAGCTGTGAGACATATAAATCTATAGATCTGCAAAGGGAAAATGGATATGGATGAGCGTCAGGATAGCAGAATATCTGAAAAAAACGGCAAAGACAGAACGGCTGCTTCAGGGGAGCGGATCAGGATGGAAGAGGCGATTCGGCCTGACCGTGATGATGAGATGATGCGCCGCCGTGAGGCTGCCAGACAAAAACGCAGGGAAGAGCGGATGCGTGCCATCAGGATGCAGCGGATGGTCTTTTTGGGTGTGGCGGCAGTGCTTTTGATTGTTGTCATAATCGTTGCCGTCAGCTGTGCCAGGAGGAACCGCGATTCTGAAATGAACCAGAGCAGCGCAGGCTCCGGGCAGACATCAGACGCTTCCGGTACGGCGGCTGTCAGTGGCGATGTTTCCGGCGGGGACAGCTCCAATGGCGATGTTTCAGGAGGGGATGCTTCTTCGGACAATTCAGGAGGGGATGCTTCTTCGGACAGCTCCGGCGGAGGAGAGGAAGCGTCCGGCCAGAATGTTGAACCGGCGGCGGAAGGACAGAGTGCAGCCCAGACGATTCAGCAGGCGCAGCTGCTGGCGGCCGGCTATGATTACGACGGGGCGATCGCGCTTCTGGAAGGAATCAAGGATCAGGATCCGTCGGTGGCGGATACCATTGCCAGCTACAATGACCAGAAGGCCCGGTGCGTGGCGGTGGATGTGACGAGAATCCCCCATGTGTTCTTCCATTCTTTGATCAATGATGACCGTGCGTTCAATGCGGAGCTTGTCGGTGCGGATCGTGTGCGGCAGAATAATGCCGCGATGACCACCACTGCTGAATTTGATGCCATGATCCAGGATATGTACGAGGCGGGTTATGTCATGGTCGGCCTGGATGATATGTGCATTAAGACCACGGATGAAAACGGCGTTGTCCACATCGCAAAGAATGACGCGCTGATGCTGCCTCCGGAGAAGAAGGCTTTCGTATTGTCCATTGATGACCTGAGCTACTATCATTCCTATGGAATCGGTACCCAGGGCTACGCGACCCGCATGCTGGTGGATGAGAATGGCAGGCCGAAGTGTGAGTATACCAATGAGGAAGGTGTGACCTCGATCGGTGATTATGACGTGGTGCCCCGGATTGATACCTTCATTGAGCAGCATCCTGATTTCTCATACCGCGGGGCGCGGGGAACCGTGGCGATGACCGGGTACAACGGGGTATTCGGATACCGGACGAACAACTATTATAAGGACATCAATGACCCGCACCTGGATCCGGATCAGATCCAGTGGCTGCAGGATCATCCCGATTTCAACTGGGAGGAGGACTGTGCCAACGCGAAGGCTGTGGCGGATGCGATGAAGGCGGAGGGCTGGACGTTTGCGAGCCATACTTATGGGCACCTGAACGCGGAAAGCGCGGATCTGGCACGGCTGCAGGCAGACCATGAACGATGGGTCACGGTCAATGAGCCGATCCTGGGAAAGGTGGATAAGATCATCTTCGCCTTCGGCGCTGACATCGGCCATGTGGGAGAATATACGGATTACAATGAGAAGTTCCAGTACTTCAAGAGCCAGGGGATGAATATCTTCTGCAATGTGGACGGCAATATCGGCTGGACGGAATTCGGGGATACCTTCATGCGGACCGGACGTGTCGCCCTGGACGGTTTCACGATGTACCAGGCGATGACGGAGTATGCGGGAGCGCATACGATCTATGCCAATGACTACGAGGCGCTGGGGATCAGCGGGATCGCGGATTTCTTCAATAAGCTCCGCCCGACGCCAATCGACAGTGAGTGACAAGGTGTGAACCTTGGATCTGAGCATCAACTGAAGATTCATATGACTGGAACAGGACAAAGACGGCAAAAGATTTTTGCCGTCTTTGTTGTGTGACGCGGGCGCTCTGGTTTCCGTTATGATGGATAAGAGGAGGACAGAAGTTTATGAAGAAGGATAGGATCTGTTCAGAACAGGCTCTGAACAGTCCCGAGGGAGATTCATGAGATGGTATCATCCGCATGATGGAATTGTCTTCAGTGTAATTGTTTTCAGAAGGAGGAAACCAGGATGAAGAAGATGATGGCTGCTATTGTGATGCTGGTTACGGCATTATCGCTGTCTGCGGTTGTGTGGGCAGGTCCGTTCGAGCATTTTTATGACTACCAGAATCCGGATGGGACGTATTCCTACTATTTTGAGCCGGGGGAATATATGCAGCCGGTATTCGTCACGATGGATAAGAACTGGTACCAGCTTACGCGTGTTGTGATCGAAGACGCCGGTGCTTCCTTCTACCACAAGGCCAGTTACGATGCTTATGCGGATCAGGGGATGAAGGGAGGATTGCTGTTTACCATCGGTGCCTGTGTCGATTCGAGCTTTCAAGAGCTTCCGAGTTTTCGGTATATCGGTTTTGATGACGAGAATGCCATGAATTATTATGCACAGCTTCCATCGGATTACCAGGCCTATACGGCAGATGACGGCATCCGGGTAGAATATGATTCCCTTTGGACCGGGGTGGAGAAGGTAATCGCCGGAATCCGGATCGGGATAGATCCGTATCATACGGCTCATCCGGATGAGGAGCCAGTGGTGGCGGTTGGCGGAAATGACCCCGGCGATCCGGATTATGTTCCTGATGAGACAGAACCGGAAGTCCTCTCATCCGGTGATTTCAATTATTGGATCCATACGGACGGGGCGACTGTCACCATCTCTGAATACACTGCAGATAAAGATGACCAGGTGGTTGAGATCCCCTCTGAGATCGATGGATATCAGGTGACGGAGATCGGCAACCAGGCATTTACCTACAAAGAGATGAAAAGCGTGACGATACCTGATTCGGTTGAAGTTATTAAAGAGCGCGCCTTTGAATACTGCGTCATAACGGATTCCCTTGAGATTCCTGAGGACATCCGGTTTAGCGGCAATTCCTTCAGTTATGCGAGTCTGCCGTCCGTCCTTACATTCCCCGCAAGGGCGGAGATAGAGGACAGCGCATTCAGCTATTGCGATACGATCAAGCAGGTTTTTGTCGGCCCCGGTTCTGTGTGCCATGGCAGAGCGTTTGGCTACTGCGACAGGCTGGAAAAAGCCATATTCGGGGAGGGCACTTTGTTGGAATCAAAAGCATTTGAGTATTGCGAGGCGCTGCGGGAGGTGGTTTTCTGCGGATCGGTAGAGACTGAGGAGGATGCATTCTCCTACTGCGGCGACATTGTATATACCCAGCTCGGTGAAGACGAATTCCAGCCGGGAGGACAGCCAGGGGATGAATCCGGAGGAGTGCTTTCCGGAGGAGATCTTACCGGAGAGGATTCGTCCGGTGATGATTCGCCGCTGAATGATTCATCTGATGATCCGTCCTCGTTAATCGGCTCGCTGCTGACAGGTAATCTGTCAGGTGACACAGGTGCAAATCTGTCAGGTGATGCGGGCACATATTTATCCGGCGGATGGACCGTCACGGAGTCTGCCCATGTCACAGAGGAGGACAGAGAGATTTTCAATCAGGCGGTGCAGGGGATTGATGATGTGTCATACGACCCTGTGGCATTGCTTGCCACTCAGGTAGTCGCGGGGATGAAT
Source organism: uncultured Clostridia bacterium (assembly GCA_946405675.1). Classification (GTDB taxonomy): domain Bacteria; phylum Bacillota; class Clostridia; order Lachnospirales; family Lachnospiraceae; genus Porcincola. The sequence continues at coordinate 495 of CAMJIC010000112.1, read as the reverse complement.
TACTGTTTTCTGGGAAGAGAGACTTCCTGGGAATCTCCGGAAACTCCTGCCTATAAGCTGATCTATATCTGGAAAAGACCGGGAGATGAGCCGGCACAGCTTCTGGAGACGCAGGATATCAGGTTCGGACTGAGCGAGGATGTGGATGCAGCGCAGCCTTTTTCCGGGGAACATGGGATTTCCATCACCGGCAATGTACGCCTGGTCGTTGATTGTCCAAAGAGCGCGAAAGCAGGCGACACTGTCCGGGTATCTGTTATGGATATGGCGGATGGGGAAGTCGTGCTTGAAGTGAACGGATCCGACATTGGCAGATGGGAGGATGATGGCACCTATTCCTTTACGATGCCGGACGAAGATGCACAGATCAATGTATCGGTCAGTACCGAAGGATATACGGGTGCGTAAGGAGATGCCTGGAATTACAGGTACGGCGAGGCTTTCTGACGCAGATATCAAAAGCAGACGTAACTGCTCAGAGCAGGTTCTGAACAG
>CAMJIC010000111.1 GCA_946405675.1 uncultured Clostridia bacterium | reverse complement strand
AGCCTGCCCAGCCGGGCAGTGAACAGAAACGCTGGCAGGAGTGTGACTTGTAACCACCTGCCAGCGGGACACCGCTTCTACATCTTCCGCACAGAACCGCCTTCCAGGAGCAGGCCTTCGATCAGGTACTTCTCGATCAGGGTCGTCTTCGGTGTCTCGATCAGTGCGATCAGCTCCGTCGCCGCCTTTTTTCCGATCTGCTTTGTGTCCTGCTTCAGCGTCGTCAGCTTGGGATACAGGGCCTGGGAGACGGGGATTCCGTCGTATCCTACGATTGAAATGTCCTCCGGGATGCGCAAGCCGGCTTCCTGGACTGCGTGGTATGCTCCGACGGCGGAGAAGTCATCCGGAGTGAATACGCAGGTCGGGCGTTCTTGCAGGGCAAGGAGTTCCTGCATCCGGTACATTGTGGTATCGCCGTCTCTGTATCTGGACTTCCTGATATAGCTGTCCGGGACGCTGATCCCGCGCTGGTACAAAGCCCTGTAGAAGCTGGAGACTCTGTCCCTCGTCACTGAATTGTCATCCCCGTGAATATATGCGATTTTCGTATGTCCCATCCGGCAGACATAATCCACCAGGTCATTCATGCCCTTGACGTTGTCTGAGACGACTGCGATCCTGCCGTCAAACAGGTAATCGATCGTTACGACAGGAAGGCTTGAGCGCACGAGTTCCAGAACCTCAGGCGTCGTGAAATCGATGTTGGCGATCACGACTCCGTCCAGCCCCCTGTACCTGCAGTGCTCATAATAACTCATTCTGCGGTTTGCGACCATATTCATCGATGTAAATGTGATATCATAGCCACGCTCCTCGGCCGTCACTTTAAAACTGTCCAGGATCGCCGCAAAGTAGTCGTGTGTCAGCCCGCTCTGCAGATTATCCGCGAACAGGATGCCCAGGTCATAGGTTCTGTTCGTCTTCAGGGCACGGGCGGATGAATTCGGGAAATATCCCATCTCCTTTGCCACCGCCTGGATCTCCTCCCGCTTTTTCCTGCCGATATCACTGTATCCGTTCAGCGCTTTGCTCACAGTTGCCACGGAAACATTGCACCTTGCGGCAATATCCTTCATCGAAACCATATGCATCCTCCCCGGCCGGGCCATGCTTTACATCAAAGAAACAGGTCTGCCTACATGCGGCAGCCCTTCTATGAAATCGTTTTCGTAGATTCATTATAGCGTAAACACTGAAAAAAAATCAACCAAAGGGGACGTGAAACAGGCTCCCTGCAATTGATTTTGACATTTTTAACAGTTTTTGCAGCTTCATTTTGTCAGTTTTTCATAGAATTTCATTTCCGAAATCGATTGCTTTTCTGCACTTTTACGTTTATACTGCACTTATAAAGGAACTTAAACGTTTTCCCAATCTATCTCAAAAAGGAGCTCCATACATGAAATACGGTTATTTCGATGATGAGGCCCGTGAGTACGTCATCACGACCCCCAAAACGCCTCTTCCATGGATCAATTACCTTGGATGCAACGATTTCTTCTCGATCATTTCCAACACCTGCGGCGGGTACAGCTTCTATAAGGACGCGAAGATGCTCCGCATCACCCGCTACCGCTATAACAACGTCCCTTATGATTCCAACGGCAAGTACTATTATATCCACGATGAAGGATTTGTCTGGAATCCAGGCTGGCAGCCTACCCAGACACCGCTTGATTCCTACGAATGCCATCACGGGATCGGCTATACCCGTTTTCTGTCTTCCAAAAACGGCCTGCGCACCGATCTTCTGAATTTCGTGCCGCTGGAAGATACCTGTGAGATCAACTGCCTGACCATCAAAAACGAAAGCAGCCAGGTGAAGGAGTTCCAACTTTATTCCTACGTGGAATTCTGCCTCTGGAATGCTCTCGATGACATGACGAACTATCAGAGAAACCTGTCCACAGGAGAAGTCGAGGTGGACGGCTCCACGATCTATCACAAGACAGAGTACCGGGAGCGCAGGAACCATTATGCCTTCTTCTCTGTCAATGAAAAGGTGGACGGCTTTGACACCTCGCGTGACGCATTTATCGGAACCTACCAGCCTGCTTCCGATCCAAAGGCGATTAAAAATGATGGCTGCACAAATTCCGTCGCAAGCGGTTGGTATCCGATCGCTGCGCATCAGCTCAATCTCCGTCTGGAGCCAGGACAGGAGAAAACGCTTGTCTTTGTCCTGGGCTATGCGGAAAACCCGGTGTCTGAAAAGTGGGAAGCGCCCAATGTCATCAACAAGGCGCCGGCCAGGAGGCTGCTTGGGAAGTATCAGACAAAGGCGGATGTGGAACTGGCTTTGCGTAAGCTCAACGATTACTGGACACATCTGCTGTCCGGGTACAGCATCTCCTGCGCGGATGAAAAGCTCAGCCGCATGGTCAACATCTGGAACCAGTATCAGTGCATGGTCACCTTCAACATGTCCCGCTCCACCTCTTACTATGAGTCCGGGATCGGGCGCGGCATGGGCTTCCGTGATTCCAACCAGGATCTTCTTGGCTTTGTCCATCTGATCCCTGAAAAGGCCCGGGAGCGTATCATCGATATCGCGTCCACACAGTTTGCGGACGGCTCCGCCTACCATCAGTACCAGCCGCTGACCAAGCGCGGCAACTCTGACATCGGCTCCGGCTTCAATGATGATCCTCTCTGGCTCATTGCCGGAACGGCTGCCTATGTGAAGGAAACCGGGGATTTCAGCATCCTTGACGAGATGGTTCCCTTTGACAATGACGAATCCACAAAGGTGCCCCTCTTCGAACACCTGACAAGGTCATTTGACTATATCGTCAACCATAAGGGACCCCACAGGCTTCCCTTGATCGGACGCGCGGACTGGAATGACTGCCTGAACCTGAACTGCTTCTCTGATACGCCGGGAGAGTCCTTCCAGACCAGCGGCCCCAGCGAAGGCCCTGTCGCTGAATCCGTATTCATTGGTGGCATGTTTGTCAAGTACGGGGAAGAATACCGGCAGATGTGCCTGCGCCGCGGCCTGAAGGAAAAGGCAGACCAGGTACAGGCGGAAGTGAAGGCCATGTATGATGCAGTGCTGGATGCCGGATGGGACGGAGAATGGTTCGTGCGTGCCTATGACGCGAACGGGAACAAGGTCGGATCGGCTCAGTGCGAAGAAGGCAAGATCTTCATCGAGCCGCAGGGATTCTGTGTCCTGGCGGGGATCGGTGTTGAGGAAGGTAAAGCCCAGAAAGCTCTCGCTTCGGTCGAGAAATACCTCGATACCAAATATGGCATCATGATCCTGCAGCCCTGCTACACCCATTACTACCTGAACCTGGGAGAGATCTCCTCCTATCCGCCCGGATACAAGGAGAACGGCGGGATCTTCTGCCATAATAACCCCTGGGTCTCCATCGCGGAAACCGTGGTGGGACACGGCGACCGGGCATTTGAAATCTACAAGAAGACCTGCCCCGCGTACATCGAAGACATTTCCGACATACATTGCACGGAGCCTTATGTGTACAGCCAGATGGTCGCCGGAAAGGACGCGGCGTTCTTCGGCCAGGGAAAGAACAGCTGGCTGACCGGCACGGCAGCATGGACGTTCGTGAATGTGTCACAGTACATCCTGGGCATCCAGCCTGATTATGACGGACTGAAGATCGATCCATGCGTGAGCTCTGATTTCGGTGATTACACCATTGACCGCAGATTCCGCGGCGCAGTCTATCACATCCAGGTGCACAACCCTGACCATGTGCAGAAGGGAATCAGATCCCTCACCGTAAACGGCAAGGCCATCGAAGGAAACGTCATTCCATTCGAAGAAGGTGTGAAGGAATACCAGGTAACCGCCGTGATGGGATGATCCCCATCCCCCGGCACGGTCTTAAAATGAACGTAACGCTCCGCCGCCCACAGCACAGAACGCAGGCATTCTGTGCTGTGGGCGGTGAGAAAAATCACAAAAAAGCAGCAGTTCAGACCAAAATGCTCTGAGCTGCTGCTTTTTCACCGCACCCATTAACCTCTGTTGTAACTGTTCAAAACCTGTTCTGAACAGCTCCTTATCCTTTGTTTTCAATTTCCGTGATCATGTCAATTCTGGTCTGGTGTCTGCCGCCCTGAAACTCCGCATCCAGCCATTCATCCACGATCATCTTGGCCAGCTCCGCGCCGACCACGCGCGCGCCGAAGCACAGCACATTCGCATTGTTATGCTGGCGGGAAAGCCTGGCACTGTAAGGCTCACTGCAGCAGACCGCCCGGATTCCCTTCACCTTATTACAGGCAATGGAGATCCCGACACCCGTTCCGCAGATCGCAATGCCCAGGTCAGCCTCCTTCGCAAGAACCTTCCGGCAGACCTTCTCCCCCCATTCCGGATAATTGCTGCTCTCCCGGGAGAAGGTTCCTACCTCCTCCACCTCAAAGCCACGCTCCCTAAGGTGCTTCGTTATCTCCTCACGCAGGTCAACCGCGCTATGGTCGTTTCCGATTGCGATTTTCATGATACACTTCTCCTTTCCCTTGTTCAGGAAACATAGTACGCTGCAAGTCACACTCCTGCCTGCTTCTGATGATCCGCAAGCTTCTTCATCTCTTCCGCACTCTTCAAAACCGTATCCGTGATCTGGGCTCCGCCGAGGATTCTTGCAAGCTCCTTGATCATCTCCCCGCGTTCCAGCTCCCTGACATGGGTTCTTGTCTGCCCTGCCTCCACATTCTTTTCGATCAGAAAATGCGCATCTGCCATGGAGGCGATCTGTGCCAGATGCGTGATGGCAATGACCTGACGGGACTTTGCCAGCTCAGCCATCTTCTCTGAAACCTTCTGGGCGGTTCTCCCGCTGATCCCTGTGTCGATCTCATCGAAGATCAAAGTTTCGATGGAATCCTTCTGCGCCATGATCGTCTTGATGCCAAGCATGATCCTGGAAAGCTCACCCCCGGAGGCTACGCTCTGCAGCGGGCGCATGGGCATTCCCGGATTGGTGGAAATCAGAAAGACAGCCTCATCCGCGCCATTTTCCGTCATCTCCTTCAAAGGTTCAAAGGAGATCTCGAACCGCACGTCCAGAAAGTTCAGCTCCTCCAGGGACTTCCGGATCAGTCCGGACAGCTGCCTGGCCGATGCCTTCCGCAGCACAGTGACCGCATCGCAGGCATCCCGAAGCTTCCTCTCGCTCTCCTCCAGGCGCTTTCTCAGGCCTGCCACATAAGCATCATGATCCTGCAGGCGCCTAAGCTTTTCAGCCTGCTCATCACGATATGCAAGGATCTCACTGATCGTCTTCCCATATTTGGTTTTCAGGCGGTTGATCAGATCCAGCCTCCGGGAGATGTCATCCAGTTCCTGTTCATCATAGCTGAAATCATCCAGAAAGGAACTCATGGCCCGGTTGAAATCGCCAAGCAGGTCCTCGACCTGGGAAAGCATCTCCCCCATCTCCTGAAGTTCCTCATCCAGGCTGCTGATCCTTGCAAGGATCCCGGATGCCTGAGACACATTCATCAGCGCGCCGCTGTCGCTCCCGGTCAAAAGCTGGGTCTGCTGCGCCGCCTCAAGGATCCTCTGCGCATTGGAAAGCTTCCGGTACCTGGCCTCCAGTACCTCATCCTCTCCTTCCTTCAGGGCTGCATCGTCGATCTCACCGATCTCATAGGTAAGGAAGTCAATCTGCCTCACCCGGTCCGGTGCCTCCCGGAGCGCCGTCTCCAGGAGCCGGGAAGCCTCCTGCCATGCGTGCCAGTTCTCCTTGCATATGCGCTTCTGCTCTTCCAGCGCACTGTCGGCAAAGCTGTCTACCAGGGCCAGATGGTATCTTGGATAGAGCAAAGACTGATGCTCATGCTGCCCATGGATATCGATCAGGCTGGATGCGATCTCCCGCACCCTTGCCACATTTACCGTTTCCCCGTTGATCCTGCTGATGCTCCGTCCTTTCCGAAAGCTCCTGGTAATGATGACCTCTCCGTCCATCGTGGGAAGATCCATCTCCTCCAGAAGATGATGGATCTGGGAAGACTCTGTCTCAAATGTCAGCTCAACCATGGCGTTCTCGGCACCTTCCCTGACCAGCTCCTTCAGGGAACCTGTCCCTAAAGCGGCGCTGACCGATCCGATCACGATCGATTTTCCCGCGCCGGTCTCTCCCGTCAGGATATTCAGCCCATCCTTGAGCTGGATCTCTTCTTCATCGATCAAAGCAAGATTTTTCACATGAATACTTCTAAGCATTTTTCTCCGGCCTCCAGTCAGTATGGTTCCGGCCCCCATCATGAAACGTCAGGATTATCGTTAACCTCCTTAAAAAAAGAACCCCCGCTCTCTCCATCAAGGCTAATTCAGCGGCCTTTGGGACGATCACGAATGAATTATGCAGATTGCGAAAACACTCTGCGCAATCTGCACAGTTCATTCCTGACTCCTCATTAAGAAACGTTGATCCTGATCTTCTCCATGACCAGGTCCGTCTCTTCGGGAGAATGTACCGCGCAGAAGATCGTATCGTCTCCGGCAATGCAGCCTGCAACCTCTGTCCAGTCCATGGCATCCAATGCCGCGGCAACCGCCATCGCCATGCCGGATACAGTCCGTATCACGATCAGGTTTCCGGCCTTATCCATCTCGACAAACCCGTCCCTCAGTACTCTGAGGTACTTCTCCACAAGCCGCTCCGAACCGGATTCGATCGCCGTATACTTCTGATGGCCTCCTCCGGTCGAAATCTTCATCAGCTTGAGTTCACGGATATCGCGTGAGATCGTTGCCTGCGTCGCCTTGAACCCCTCCTGTTTCAGCTGTCCGGCAAGCTCATCCTGTGTCTCGATGTCATACTGACTGATCAATTCCAGAATTTTTGCCTGTCTCCTGACTTTCATCATCATTATGCTGCCTTCCCTGTTGTCATGTAACTGTTCAGTACCTGTTTGGAACAGTCAGGATCTGTCTGTCCATGAACAGTTACGTTGTCACTTCACTTCAGTTTCTCTCTCAGGTTCTTTACAAAGCTGGTATGATTCATTTTGATCAGATGGGTCTTCTTCTCCGATTTGGAGATCGCGATCCTTCCGCCCTTTCCGGGAACCAGAAAAGTATCCCCGTCAAAAGAAGCCTCCGCCCCGCCTTCCTCTTCAAACCGTTCATTCCCTACCTCCACCGTAACAACGACATGGTCAGGCAGTACGATCGTCCTTGAAATCAGTGTATGGGGAGCAATGGCGGTCAGAAGGATCAGAGATGCATCCGGTGAAACGATCGGCCCTCCCGCGGAAAGGCTGTATCCGGTCGACCCTGTAGGCGTGGAGACGATGATGCCGTCTGCCCTGTAGGAGCATAAGAAAACATCGTCCACATAGACATTAAAATCAACCACGCGAAGCCGGCCCCGCCTCGATATGACAATATCGTTCAGCGCAATGTCCTTCCTCCGCTCGCCGGATTCGGACACTACTGTTCCCTGAAGCATCATCCTGTCTTCGATGTAATAATCATCGGCGATCAGCCTGTCAAGGGTCTGCGCGGTCCTGGTGTGTTCAATCTCCGCAAGGTATCCGAGTGTTCCCAGATTCACGCCCAGGAGGGGCAGTGAAGTGTCCACCAGGTCACGCGAAGCATGGAGCAGTGTACCGTCCCCGCCCAACGCAATGACACACTCTACATCCTCAGGAATCTTTGATGCATCTGTATATCTGAGATGATCCGATTGCATATTCACACCATCTCTTTGAAGATAACATATTTTTCCTCTTTGTTCCAGATAGTTTTTGATATAAGCAGCCTCCCGTATGGCCGGCTCCTTCTGCTGGTTCGTTATGACAAAAAATGAATTCATTCCTGCTATGCCTCATGAAAGGTTACAAGTCACGCCCCCGCCAGCGGGCCGGCCTGTGGGTGTGCTTCTACGCTTCGCTCCGGTCGGCGCTAA
>CAMJIC010000110.1 GCA_946405675.1 uncultured Clostridia bacterium | reverse complement strand
GGTTTCCTGCTTTGGCTCGCTCCGCACAGCAAGATAGACGGAATCAGATCCAACACCGTCCGTGATGTTGACCTGCTCAAGCCGTTCCTCTGTCTTGAGAAATGCATCCGCCGCAAGGTCATACACGCCGCTGGAAAGGCCGGATATCTCGGCCGAAACCGGAACCGGCTGATAATGGGGTATGTAGCCTGCATAAGCACAGAACGCATTTGTGATTTCTATGAGCTCGCCGGTGAGCGTTTCACCAATGTAAAAGGATTTCGGAACCCATGTCCCCTCTGTCGAAATCTCGAGCACGCCCTTTTCCCCGGTAAAGGTGTACTGATCCATCAAATCGCCGTCGCGTTCAGGATCTCCCCACTTTTGGGTCAGCTTGTCAAAGGCTCCGCTGGCTTTATACTCTTTCAGGAACGCATTGAATTCATTGCAAAGCTGTGTCCCCCGGGCACTCTTTGATGTTCCGAACCCATATTCCAGCGTCTGAAAGGGCTCATTGATATAGGCAATATTCGGATGCGTTTTCTCAAGCTCTGTCCTGAAATCCAGATAGGCCATGGCCGCATCCGCCTTGCCGGATGAAAGCGCAATAAACACATCCGCCATGGAATCGTAATAAGAACAAACCCCATCCGGATACTGCTTCTCGATCTCAAGAGCCCAGTCGCTTCCGGTCAGAAGAGCAAATCGGGTGCCCGGCGCAGCAAGATCCTCAAAGGTAACATCTGTGACCGGATGCCCATCCTGATCCAGACGGGCTGGCGTTGTGACATCAACCGTGCCAAATAACTTAGGGATCAGGATGCACAAAATGATGACAACCGTCAATACAATCTCTACGGAATAAGTATTCCTGTTCTTTCCTTGATTCATTTTCCCTGACTCAGACCCTTTCCGCCGCAATACGCATACATCTCATTACCATTCACACTTCCGCCAGCAAGCCTTTATCATCTTCGTACCATCCCAAAGAGCCGATACAGGTGTTATCTCCGGAACACAAGCCAGTTGTGGGAGAACGGCCATGGAATACCTATAATATCAACAGGCTTCCCATCTGCGCCGCGATACCAGGAATAGTTCCATCCGCTTCCCATATCGCAGTACAGCGCATCCTGAACTCCCAGATTCTGAAGCGCGAGAATAAAGTCATCGTAATGCATCTGGGTACGTGAATCAATGATGCATGCTCTGCCGTTAAGGATCGCCAGCACCCGGTAGCATCTGAATTCATCACTATTATGGCCGCCATGCTGTCCATCGTAAAGGACTATGAATTGCTGGAACCCCATTCCGCCCGCAGCCGCGGCATTCTGAACAGCTTCCTCAGCCTCATCGGTATCCCAGATGCGCGCCACTCCATCCACATAGGTAAAAGCCCCCAGGCCATCCTGAGGTTTCCCGCGCTCAAGCTGTCCATCAGATGCATGCCAGCCTACAATATTATCATGGCTGAATCCCAGCTGATACGTATCCTGAAATGCGGCCGCCACACACATCAGATTATCCTGGTCATCCTTCGATGGCCTCTTTCCTGATACAAAGGAAAGATCGTTATAGTTCACATAATAGATGTACAAATCATCTGTCTCAAGCAAAAGTACATCCTTCCCGGACTCTGATAACCGTTGTTCTATCTCAGATGGAGAAGCAACCTTCCCATCCGGAATGAGACGATTATGATATTGGCTGCTCAGAATAAACAGGCTGAACCCAATCATCACAAAAACAGAAATCGAATTCAGCAGCAGAAGAATACGGGCCGCAAGCATGACCGGATGTTTCTGATCGCGTTCATTAATATGTACATGGAAGATCAGCCCGAGCAGCGATATGACCGCATTGGCTGTAACCGCATAGAACGGCCAGTTGAACCCATCAAAGATCCGAATGGTGCAAATACTGAAAATGGACAGCATGGTAGTGAAAAGATACCATACTGCTCTGCGTTTGTTTCTGTTCATTCTGTCACTCTCCTATATACTCACGTTGGTCGATCATAAGGATCAGTTCTGCGCAGGCAACCAGAACAAAGGTAAACAGCTCGCCCAGATGCAGCGTCCAGATGTATAAGATGTAGTCCCGTTCAAAAGTCAGAATCGGCGCAATCATCAGCTGTATCACCACGAGAGCCAGAAGGAACAGAATGGAGACCTGATTGAGAGAAACCCGGATGGCTCCCTGCTTTCTTGCCGCATGAATGATAAAATGGCTGACGCAGACGAACGATTGAATAAACAGAATCATCCGTTCCACTGCCAGAAAAACAAACCCCTGCAGGCCCATTATGATATATATTTCCGAATCCTGACTGGCCAGCTTTCCAAGCGCATATTGCGACTGCGCACATAGCATGCAGAAAAGCAACCCTACTGTAGCAGCCTGCATCAGGAACAGCTTATGCCTTTTCAACGCATAAAACAGCGTACCGGTCAGTAAGAGCCGAATCAGCAGATCATATAAACCTGCCGCATCAAGACTTCCGGAACTTTTGCCGAAGTAATAGATGACCGGCATGAGAAGAACACTCGCACAAGCCGCTGTCAAAGCTGTCCGTTCACTCAGGAAAAACCGTTTATACCTGTTGCTCAAGGAAATCCTCTTTCTTTTCATTTTGCCCTCTGTTTTCTTCCCTGACTGCAGCGTGACTGCTTTCATCTCCTCCCGGCATATGAAATGCACGCTGACTCCCACAATTGCATCTGCATGATCACTCAGAAATGGTCAATCCTCTCCCGAATACCTCTCTGCAATCCATCCCGCGGCCAGCTTTTCCGGATTGATCACCTCATCCGCCCCGCTGCGGTACAGCAGCCTCTCCTGTATCTCGCTGCCTGCGCGGGCGATGACCTTCACGGCTCCCATCTCCTTCAGCAGGAACGTAGTCATCAAAGAGTCCTGAAAATCATTCACGATGGTCACAAAGCAGACATCGTATTCGTCAACCCCAAGCTTTTTCAGGAATTCCTCATTGGTGCTGTCCCCGATCAGGGCATCCGTAACCACTGACTGGATCGCATTGATCCGAGTCTCATCAGTGTCAACCGCCATGACCTCGTATCCAAGGTCCACCAGCTTCTTTGCAATCATGCTCCCGAGATGGTTCACGCCGATCAGCAAAAATGATTTCATCTTCCCTTTGACTCCTTCACCTGTAATTGTCCAGAACCCGTTCTGAACAATTACCTTCACCCAACATTAATCGTCTCAACAGGCCTCCGGAACACCTCCGCCTTCCTGTCAGAAATCGCCGCATACATCAGTGTCAGTCCGCCTGTCCGCCCAAAGAACATCAGCGCGATCAGAATCAGATGGGAAAAAAAGCCAAGGGACGGTGTAATTCCCAGTGTGATTCCGGCTGTCCCTGCCGCAGAGGCGGTTTCAAAGAGACATTCCCTCATGGAAATGCCTTCCATAAAGCTGATCGCGCACGCGCTGACGAAAACCAGCACCAGGTAGATCAGCAGAAGTGCCGAAGCTCTCCTGATCACACTGTCCTCCACCCTTCTATGAAACAGCTGCGTATCCTTTTTCCTCTGAAACACGGATACAGCACTGGCGAAAAGCACCGCCACAGTCGTGATCTTCATTCCGCCCGCCGTCGAACCCGGAGCGCCTCCGATCATCATCAGAGCGATCATCAGTCCAACTCCTCTGCCGGATATTTTCGAAAGATCCGCCGTATTGAAGCCGGCAGTTCTTGGCGTGACTGACTGGAATACGGAGAGACTGATCCGTTCCGGAAGCGGCCCGTCCACAAACTCAAAGAGAAAAAACAGGACAGCCGGAACAGCGATAAAAAACAGCGTTGTCACAAGGATCACCTTGCTCTGCATCTTATACCGCCTGACATGCCGCCTGCAGGTAATTATATCGTGCCAGGTCCAGAAACCGATCCCGCCAAGGATGATCAGCAGACAGACCACCAGGACGACCGGAAAGCTCCCCTTATAGGCGGTCAGGGAGGAAAAGGCGCCGCTGTGCGTTCCCATCAGGTCGAAACCCGCGTTGCAGAACGCGGAGATGGAATGGAATACCGCCATCCAGACCCCCTCCGAACCGTAATCACGGCAAAATACGGGCATCAGCAAAACAGCGCCCGATGCCTCGACAATCAGGGATAACCGGATGATAAAACGCGTCATACGCACCATGCCGCCGCTCTGGAACGCAGAGATGCTGTCCACCACCAGCCCACGCTCACGCACCGAAAGCTTCTTCCCCGCCAATGTCTCAATGAAAGCGGCAATCGTGATCACGCCCAGTCCGCCGATCTGGATCAGGATCAGGATGACTGCCTGGCCGAATCCGGACCAATAGGAAGCAGTGTCCCGGACAATAAGCCCGGTTACACAAACGGCGGATGTTGCGGTAAACAGCGCACAGTCCAAAGATGCCACTTCACCGCTCCTCGAAGAGAACGGCAGCATCAGAAGGCCCGTTCCGATCAGAATGATCGCCGCAAAGCCTATGATAATAATCTGAAAAGTGGAATACTTCCGCTTAAACCTTGTCCAATCCATATGTCTTCTTATCTTCAGATCACGACCCGCACCGTATTCGCATGCTCCGCATCCGGATCATAGTGATAGGAAAGGCTCTTCACCGTGCTTTGAAGCACTTTGTAGGAAAAGCCGTCTCCGCGCTCCGCCGGGTCGAACCTTTCCCCGCCGTACAATGCGTTGACCTCCGTTCCTGCGCCCTTTCCGGAATGCTCTACCGTAATCAGGATCGGAACATGATCCAGTACAGGCCTCAGGATCGCGGAAGTCAGCTCCTCGAAAGCAAGCCTGATGCGGTATTTCGTATGGGTTGAAATGTCATTCTGAAGGCAGTAGCGGTCGATCTCCCCTCCCGCGCCTGCGAAGTCATAATAGGGGCCATCGATCATAAGCTCGAGCACCCTGAATTTTCGCACAAAACGTTTTGTCAGATCCCTCCGGGGATTTTCAAATATCTGCTCAGGCGTTCCATCCTCGTAGATCCCGCCCTGATCCATGTAAAACACGCGGCTGCTGATCGCTCTGGCGAAGTTCAGTTCATGGGTCACGATCAGCATGGTCTTGTCCATCTTTGTCAGGTCGCGGATCACGGACTGTACCTCACCCACCATAGTAGGATCCAGCGCGCTCGTAGGCTCATCAAACAGGATGACCTCAGGATCCATGGCCAGTGTCCTTGCGATGGCGATGCGCTGCTGCTGGCCTCCCGACAGCTCGTCCGGGTAGTTCTTTTCCTTATCCGCAAGCCCTACGCGCCTCAGCAGACGGATCCCTGTCTCATAGGCCTCGTTCTTTGGCCGTTTCAGGATATCGATCTGCGCCTGCATGATATTCTCGATCACGTTCAGGTGGCCAAACAGATGGAACGCCTGGAAGACCATCCCCATCTTACGCCGCGCCTTGATCACGTCATATCCCGGCGCACAGATATTCTCACCGTTCAGGAGGATCCTTCCCCCCGTAGGACGCTCGAGCATATCGATGCACCGGATCAGGGTCGATTTTCCGGTGCCGGAAGGGCCGATGATCGAGATGACTTCACCATCATGGATGACAGCGTTCACATCTTTCAGAGGCACAGCGTTTGGATATCTCTTTTCAAGATGCTCCAGTTCAATCATCCCTTCCCTCCTTCCGGGCTCTGCGTCCTGCAAAGGCCCGTATCTCGATCCGGTTTACGATAAAGATCAGAAGACCGGCCAGCAGGAAATAAAACACAGCGACAGCAATCAAAGGGAAGAACGCCTCATAGGTACGGCTGCGCACGATATCTCCTATTTTCGTCAGATCCTGCACAGCGACATAGCCGACCACAGCAGTGGCCTTGATCAAAGCCTTGACCTGGCTCTTGTAGGACGGCAGGACATGAGGGATTGCCTGAGGCAGTATGATCCTGAAGAACGCCTTCTGGTCAGTATATCCCAGTGAATAGGCAGCCTCCATCTGGCCCGTGCCCACGGCGGCCACCCCGGCCTTGAGCATATTGAACACGGCTGCCGTGAAAATGAGCGTGAACGTGATGATGGATACCATGGTTCCTGACATCCTGGTTCCGCTGAATACAATGTAATAAAGAATCATCAGCAGTACGACCACCGGCATGCCCTCTATGAGCCATACGAAAAACCGGGTGAGCGCATTGGCCACACGATTGCCTCTGCGGCAGATCATAAACAGGGCAAATCCCATCAGCGTACCGAAAAGGATCGAAAGCATGGTTAAGAGCAGCGTAGTCACTGCGCCTGACGCAAACAGCTGCCACCTGTCTTCCCGGATAAAGGTTTTCAGAAAGCTCTCTTTCAGAGACACCAGGAAGTGTGCAATGCCGCCTTGCTGATCCGCTGCCCCATGGGAGCCTGTATCCTGCACCATGACTCCGACCTCCACGACATAAGTCGGGTCCGAAAACTCCAGCACCTGCCTGCGCTCATCAGTCACATAGAGGTTGGCGAAGATGCAGTCCACGTCCCCTGCCTGCGCGGCAGCGATGATGCCTTCATAGTCATATATCTTAAACTCAAGGCTCGCACCGGCCCACAGCGCGAACCGTCTGGCAAGCTCTATGTCATATCCGGAAAGCTCACCATTCACATAACAGTTGAAGGGCTCGCTGACCCCCGTGGTTGCCGCGATCAGATGGAACTTCGGGTCTGCCGCTTCCGGAATGTCCGGCATGGCCATGTCATGCTTCACCAGCCACCGTTCACGGATGTCGTCAAAGGTTCCGTCCTTTTCGATCTCCCTGAGGAATTCATTGATCTGATCCTTCAGGTTCGGGATCTTCGTAACCGGGGAGATGGCCACTGCACCCACATTGCCATCGCCGATCGTCGCATCCAGCAGCCGGACCCCTTGCAGCCCGTTCCTGATCGCCAGCTCCATATTCAGCCTGTTGTTGACAAAGGCATCCAGCTTGCCCTGGGCGACAGACGTGAAGGAAAGCATGAGGTCCTTGGTATACACGATCTCCGCCTTTGGGAATTCCTTCTCTACAATGCTGAATTCCGTTGAATCCGTCGCAACGCCGATCCTGACGCCTGGCTGATTCAGCTGCTCCAGGGATGTGATCCCTTCGTCCTTCCGGCCGCAGGCTTCCAGGAAAAAGACCGCTGACGCCAGCAGCAGGATCATCAGGACGAAGGTCCTTCCTCTCTCCCTCCGGACAAGCCCTCTATAATCATTCCTCTTCACAGTCATTCCTCTTCATGATCAATCTGATCCGCTTCCATACTTCCTATCCGGAACAGGTATTCCAGAAACCTGGAATGATAATCCACTTTGCATACAAGTGTCACATCATAGTCGAAATCCTCTGAGGTCAGGTCATACTGAAAGCCCTTCTGATAGAAGATCACCTGGCCATAGGTTTCTCCGGGATCCGTCATGCAGCTGCCGTGGCACTGTCTGCTGTCCGTGATGAAATCAGGGCAGACAACGCACATCATTGTCGTTCCGTCACAGTTCATGACCGAACCGGGAGATCCGTTCTTCGCATAAAATGCGCGGATCTTTGAGAAGGAATCCGTCACAAAACGCCCCATCCTGCTGAAGGCAGCCAGTTTGTCAAAGTCATTGTCCGTCCATTTGCACTCATCATCGCACACGTCCAGGCCGATCACCGTTACCGGAATGCCGAAGTCAAGCACCCTTTTGTATGCCTGCGCATCCAGGTACACATTGAATTCAGCGACAGGAGAAGCATTGCCGGGGCCATAGATTCCCGTCGTTCCCATGGACCAGATACGCTTTACCTGCTTCATGGTTTCCGGATCCTGATCCATCGCCCGGGCAATGTTGGTTGCCGGCCCCAGCATAACAATCTCAATCTCCCCGGGATTCCTGCGCACCGTATCAAGGATAAATTCGATGGCATCCCCTTCCTCGGCAGTTCCTTCCGGATGGATCAGGTCCTTATCGCCCATGCCATCCTTACCGAACACACTGTAAGGCCGGATAGGCGTCCCATCGTAACGAATATCCGATCCCTTATATACCGGTACGTCAATACCGGTAAGCTCCAGCGC
>CAMJIC010000109.1 GCA_946405675.1 uncultured Clostridia bacterium | reverse complement strand
TAGCCTGACCAGCCGGGCAGTGGGCAGTTACGCTGGCGGGGGTGTGACTTGTAACCGTCTGGCATCTGTGGCAGTCGCCAAATGGTCATAAATGTCCATTTGGCTCGTTGCTTATGGTATAATCAGTGAAAAGGCATCAGGATTCCGCAGCCTGAACGGCAGGAAGGGGGCTGCGGAATGTGTATCTTCAGATAAGGGGGATGTCATGGGATTGAGTGATCTGGCAAAGACGCTGTCCAAGCTTGGGCAGGACACTAAGAACGGAGTACAGAAAATGAGCGATTCTGTTTCGATTTCAAATCGGATCTCACAGGAGAAGAAGTCTCTTGAGCGGTTGTTTGCGCTGATTGGGGAAGCGGTCTATAAGGAGCACCCTGACCAGCCTAAGGCGGGACTTGAAGATGAATGGGCTGCCGTGAAGGTTGCCTATGCGAATATTGCAGCTTACACGGATCAGCTGAACCATATGAAGGGAATTGTCTATTGCCCGAACTGTTCCCGCCCGGCAGCTTCCGGGGATAAATATTGTGCCAGGTGCGGATTCCGCCTGGAAGTCAGGCCGGAGAGGACTGGCCTGAGGATTGCCATGGACGTAAAAGAGGTGGGACAGGAAGTCGGACATATGGCAGGCAGTGCGAAGGATAAGACCGGCGAAGCGGTCGGCGGAGCAGCAGCGGGAACCCATAATGCATTTTTCCTGCTGAAACAGAAATTTGTGAAGTCAAAGAAGAATACGGATGGTAAGACACCGGAGGCGTCAGAACAGGGTGCGTCAGGTTCCGGATCAAAGGCGGATGAAGAAGGGAGAGATCCCGGTCTGCAAACGGACGGTGCAGCGGCGGAAGGAGCAGCAAAAGCAGGCAGCATAGCGGCGGAAGGAGCAGCAGGAGCAGGCAGTACAGCGGCAGAAGGTGCAGCAGGAGCAGACATCACAGCGGCGGAAAGAACAACAGAAGCAGGCGGCACACCGGCAGGTCCGGCTGAGGACAGCAGTGTCAGGAGAAGCGGATCGGAGGGGATGACGGAGATGTGGAGAAGGAGGAATGTCCAGATTCCGAAGAAGCCGGCGGAAACAGACCCGGAAGCCCGGAAGTGATCCGGTACAGAAGCATCTTCTGCAGAAGTTGTTAAAAATGCGCCTGTTGCATGGGGAAAAGTTGCAAAAAGTATTTGATACAGGAGCGCCGCTTCAGAGGTGTCAGGCTTCAGGTACTGTCCTGAAGCCTTAGAGGCTGGCGGTGATGCTTTACGGCAGACATAGATTTTACACAATTAAATTAGCACTCAGGTATTGACTCTGCTAATAGGCAGTGGTATGGTTAGTTCACAACAAGACTGAATCTGATTCCCGGCTGATGGTATATGAAAACCAATGGTACGTGACAACCAATGGTACATGAAAACCGAGGGGACATAAAAAACGAAGGTACATGAAAATCGAGAGTACATGAAAACCGAGGACACATGAGAACCGAGGGTACGTGAAAAAGGGCGGATCTGCCCTTCAGCCGGATCGCAGCAATGCATTTAGAAACCAGGAGGACGACCATATGATTACAATTCCAGTTTACAGCATGATTATCCTTCCGAATATCTCGCTGACATTCAAGAAGGATTTCTTTGATGAAACTGCCGCCGCGCGGATGCGTGAGGGCGACAAGGTTCTGTTTTTGTTCCAGAAGACAGACAAGAGCAGGAAGCACCTGACTCAGGAAGATTTCTATCCCATCGGACTGAATGGCATGATTGAGTCGGTGGATGATGACGGAGATATCACGGTCCGGACGGAAAACCGGATGGACATCGAGTCCATTCTCGTTTCCGAGCATGAGATCTTTGCTCAGGCCGTGATCCGCGAGGATATTCACGATGTGGATGACAACACCCGTCAGGTCAGCCTGGACGCGATGAAGAAGCGGCTTTACGAGTTCCTTCAGAAGTTCCCGTGGGGGCTGATGGCCAGGGCTTATGTCAACCGCTGGAAGAGCGCTGAGGAGTGCGTCACGGCACTCAGCTCTTATCTGACCCTGGAGACGGAGGAAAAGTACCATATCCTTGAGGTGGACAAGGATTCGGAACGGCTGGAGCTGATCGAGCAGGCTCTGTACGGGTTCATCGCGGTTTCGGACGTGAGTACGGAAGCACAGGAGCATGCGAAGGAGACGAACGAGAAGCTTTACCGTGAGGATGCTCTGAAGAAGCAGATCGGATTCCTGCAGGATCAGCTGGACAGCCTTCATCCGGAGAATGTATCCGATGTATCAAAGTTCCAGAAAAAGATCGAAGAATCCGGGATGAACGAGACTGCCAGGCGGGAAGCGGACAAGGTATTGGAACGGATGCGTCAGGAGGGCAAGAATTCCCATGAATATGGCATGCTCTATGACTATCTCGACTTTGTGACTTCTCTCGACTGGAAGAAGGCGAAGTATAAGAAGATTGATCTGGAGAAGGCCAGGGAAGTCCTGGATGAAGATCACTATGGCCTGAAGAAGGTCAAGAGCCGCGTCATCCAGCAGCTTGCAGTGATGAGCCTGAATAAGAAGCAGTCAGGGTCGATCCTTTTGTTCGTCGGCGCCCCCGGCACCGGAAAGACAAGCATTGGCCAGAGCATTGCAAAGGCGCTGGGACGCAAATACGTTCGCATTTCCCTCGGAGGCGTGCGGGATGAAGCTGAGATCCGCGGACACCGCAGAACCTATATCGGCGCGATGCCCGGCCGCCTGATGAACGCGATGAAGAATGCCGGTACGTCGAATCCGGTCATCGTGCTTGACGAGGTTGACAAGCTGAGCAGGGATTACAGCGGGGATCCGGCAAGCGCGCTGCTGGAAGTGCTCGATCCTGAACAGAATTTCAGCTTTACGGATCATTATATGAATGTTCCCTATGATCTTTCGGATGTCCTGTTTGTCTGCACGGCCAATACGACAGATACGATTCCGGAGCCGCTTCTCAACCGTATGGAGGTGATTCAGTTTCCGGGATATACAGCGGTGGAGAAGTTCCAGATCGCGAAGCAGCATCTCCTTCCCCGTGCAAGAAAGGCGACGGGGATCACGGAAGACGAACTGGAAGTGCCGGATGAGACGATCCGTGCCGTGATCGACCATTTCACCATGGAAAGCGGCGTCCGCGGCCTGAAGAAGCAGATGGATACGCTCTGCCGTTACGCAGCAGTGGAAGTGGTGGAGAATAAGGCACAGAAGGGCACAAAGAAGGAAGAGCATAAAGTCATTGTCGGGCCGGAAAATCTGAGGCAGTACCTGGATCAGAAGCCGATCCGCCATGATTCCGTGCAGGAGGAAAAGCGGCCTGGCATCGTGACGGGACTGGCATGGACTGCCGCAGGCGGTGAGATTCTCTTTATCGAAACGCTGTTTACCAAGGGCAGCGGCAAAGTGGTCGTTACCGGGCAGCTTGGCGATGTCATGAAGGAGTCCGTCCAGATCGCGATTTCCCTGGTGAAGGCGATGTATCCGGATAAGGTGAAGCTGTTTACGGAAAATGATCTCCATATCCATGTGCCGGAGGGTGCGATCCCGAAGGATGGGCCGTCGGCCGGCATCACGCTTACGACTGCGCTTGCGTCCCTGGTGACGGGGCGGGAGGTGAGCCCTGAGTGGGGGATGACCGGTGAGGTTTCCCTGCGCGGAGGTGTGATGCCCATCGGAGGCCTGCCGGAGAAGCTGATGGCTGCGCAAAGGGCGGGAATCAAGCAGGTCTTTATCCCGGAGGAAAACAGGGATGACCTGGAGGATGTTGCCCAGGAGGTCAAGAGCGCGCTGCAGATCTTCCCGGTGAAGAAGGTCAGCGATGTGCTTGAAAAGCTGGATCTTCATCCGGCTATCACCGAGAAGAAGGGGAAGAAAAGGAAAGCAGGGATCCCCGCAGACCCGTTTGGCAATATAGAAGCATTCTGGGGGATTGAGAAGAACCCGATCTCCATCCGCCCGGTGGAATGATGCTTCGTTCTCTGTGTGGCAGTCGAAAATATAAGAATACGTACGCTTACAGATCCTTTTTTGGTCTGACTCGTTAACCTCCCCGGGGAGTCAGTGAAAAACGTTTGGATCTGTAGATAAATAACTCATGCATCTGGCTTGTCTTCGCATATATTTGCTGCGTTGTTGCCAGTCGACGTAGTTAGAAAACTGGCGTTCATACATTTGTTCATAGATGATAGAAGGAGATGGGGGTCATGAGGATTGGAACCGGATATGATGTGCATCGTTTTGCGGAGGGAAGGAAACTGATCCTCGGCGGGGTGCAGATTCCTTATGAAAAAGGTCTTCTCGGCCATTCAGACGCGGATGTCATCGTGCATGCCATCATGGATGCACTGCTGGGCGCTGCAGCATTGGGGGATATCGGGCAGCATTTTCCGGATTCGGATCCTGCCTACGAAGGAATTTCCAGCCTGATCCTTCTGGAGAAATGCGGGAAACTGCTTGCGGAAAAGGGATATTCCGTGGGCAATATCGATTCGATCATCATTGCCCAGCAGCCGAAGATGATGCCGTACCTGGAGCAAATGCGTGCCAATATCGCGGATGCGCTTCAGATCGGGATCGGTCAGGTATCAGTCAAGGCTACGACGGAAGAACATCTGGGCTTTACCGGACGCGGGGAAGGTATCGCGGCCCAGGCGGTCTGCCTTCTTGATGGGAAAGCGGGAATGGAATGACATTGGGGATGTATTTTGCCATGTCCCGATTATGGTTTCTATGTGATTGATTTTTGATCTGTGCAATCGGATGAAAAGACAAGCAAGATGTGCAAGTTATTTCGGGACATATCCTTAGTTACAGGCCGCACCCTTGGCCACATCGGCTGGGTGCGGCCTGTAACGTTATGTTCCGGATCTGCTGCGAGATCATTTGCCCGAATGAAAAATCTGCGTTGTCTGCGCAAGGTATTTTGCTGCAGCTCTTGAGTTGACAAACCAGATGGCTGTGAATAAACTTGAAAAAGCCGCAGGAGAGGATCTGCGTTGGATTCATTGATGCGGCGGATCCGAAGAGCATTGCCGGAATAAGGGGCTGCTCAGAAAGTTGAAAAACGCACGAATGGGAGAGGAATCGATGCTGTTATATAATACCCTGACGAAGAAAAGAGAAGAGTTCGTTCCGATCACGCCTGGAAAGGTGTCCATCTATGTATGCGGACCGACCGTCTATGATTTTATCCATATCGGGAATGCACGCCCGATGATCGTGTTTGACACCCTGCGCCGCTATCTGGAGCACAAGGGGTATGAGGTGAATTATGTATCGAATTTCACCGATGTGGACGATAAGATCATTAAAAAATCGATCGAGGAAGGCATTTCCTCACAGGAGGTTTCCGAGCGTTATATCAAGGAGTGCCGGCAGGATATGGAGCACATGAATGTTCGGCCGGCCACAGTGCATCCGCGCGCAACGCAGGAGATCGATGGGATGATCGAGATGATCGATACGCTCATTGAGAAAGGGTATGCTTACGAGAAGAACGGCACGGTGTATTTCAGCACCAGGAAGGATAAGGAATACGGGAAGCTCTCCCATAAAAATCTGGACGATCTACGCTCCGGCGGAAGAGATCTCCTGGTCAGCGGGGAGGATGAGAAGGAGGATCCGCTGGACTTTGTTCTCTGGAAACCCAAGAAGGAAGGGGAGCCGTTCTGGAGATCGCCCTGGAGCGATGGAAGGCCGGGCTGGCATATTGAGTGCTCAGTCATGTCACGCAAATATCTGGGGGATACGATTGACATCCATGCCGGTGGGGAGGATCTGGTTTTCCCGCACCATGAAAATGAGATCGCCCAGTCGGAGTGTTGCAACGGTGTTCCCTTTGCCCGTTACTGGCTCCACAATGCATTTTTGAATATCGACAATCATAAGATGTCGAAGTCCCTCGGGAATTTCTTTACAGTGCGGGAGATCGAGCAGCATTATGACCTTCAGGTTTTGCGCCTGTTCATGCTGAGCGCGCATTACAGAAGCCCGCTGAATTTCTCGGATAAGCTGATGGAGAGCGCGAAGTCTTCCCTTGAGCGGATCCGGAATGCGGTTGACAACCTGAATTTCAGGATTGCCAATGCGAAGAATACATCTATGAATGAGGATGAGTCGGCAAAGGCGGGGGAACTTTCAGGCTTTACAAAGCAGTTTGATGAAGCGATGGATGACGATATCAACACTGCGGATGCGCTTGCGGTGATCTTTGACCTGGTCAGGTTTGCGAACAGTGAGGTAAAGGAAGACAGCTCACAGGCATTTGCCAGGGCCGTGAAGGATGAGATCCTGATGCTGGGAGAGATCCTGGGCATGAAATTTGAGCGCAAGGAAGAAGTGCTCGATGACCAGATTGAGGCTTTGATTGAGGAGCGGCAGGCTGCACGGAAGGCGAAGAACTTCGCGCGTGCTGATGAGATCCGCGGCCAGCTTGCCCAGATGGGAATCACGCTGCTCGATACCAGAGAGGGTGTCAAGTGGAAGCGGAACTGAAGGAAGGAAAACCGGATCGGAAGGATGCGATACCGGATCGGAAGGATGCGATACCGGATCGAAAGGATGCGATGCCGGATCGAAAGGATGGAGAGCTGGATCAGAAGGAAGGAAAGCTGGATCGGAAAGAAGGTAAGTCGGATCTGAGAGAAAGGAAACCGGATCTGGCTGATGTTATAAGCGGGTTCATGCAGCTTCCGGATAAGGACTGGTCTCAGTATCCACCCCTGTCACTGGCGTGGATCGGAGATACGGTCTATGATCTGATCGTGCGAAGCGTCCTGCTGAAGAGAGGAATGACGAATCCTGACAGGCTTCACCGGAAAGCGTCAGGGATTGTCAATGCCAGAGCCCAGTCAGCGCTGATGGGAAAGATCCGCCAGGAGCTGACACAGGATGAGATGGCCATTTACCGCAGGGGCAGGAACGCGAAGCCGGCGCACAAGGCGAAGAATGCCGATCTCAGGGAATATCTTGAGGCGACAGGTTTTGAGTGCCTGATCGGATATCTGTATCTGTCGGGGTACTATGAACGGATCATGGAACTGATACTAAGCGGGCTGGAACCGTAGCGAGTTGCGGAAGCTGACGGTGCAATCTGCCCGGTTCATTTGTTTAGGATCCTGAGAGGAAGATCTTCAAGAGGACAGAAGAATGGAACCTGAATACAGGAAGGATGTAGAAGAGAATGAATCCCTGATCGAGGGGAGAAATGCCGTACGTGAAGCATTCCGGGCGGGCCAGACGGTGGACCGGCTGTATGTGCAGGATGGACTTCGGGACGGGCCGGTGCTCGATCTGATCCGCAGGGCAAAAAAGGCCGATGCTGTCGTGGATTATGTTTCAAAGGAACGTCTGGATCAG
Source organism: uncultured Clostridia bacterium (assembly GCA_946405675.1). Lineage (GTDB taxonomy): Bacteria > Bacillota > Clostridia > Lachnospirales > Lachnospiraceae > Porcincola. The sequence continues at coordinate 698 of CAMJIC010000109.1, read as the reverse complement.
ATGTCTGCAACCGGTCATCATCAGGGCGTGATTGCGCATGCGGCAGCCTATGAATATGCCCAGGTAGAGGATATCCTGAAAAAGGCGCAGGACAAGGGTGAGAGTCCGTTTGTTTTCGTGCTTGATGAGATTGCGGATCCCCATAATCTTGGGGCAATCATCCGGACGGCAAACCTGTGCGGGGCGCATGGCGTGATCATTCCGAAAAGAAGGTCCGTCGGACTGACTGCCACGGTCGCAAGGGCAAGTGCAGGCGCCATCAGTTACACACCGGTCGCGCGCGTGAACAATCTTGCGCAGACGATCGAGGAGCTGAAGAAGCAGGGCTTATGGTTTGTGTGCGCGGACATGGACGGAGAAATCATGTACGACCTGAACCTGACCGGCCCTGTCGGTGTTGTGATCGGATCGGAAGGCACCGGAGTCGGCAGGCTTGTAAAGGAAAAATGCGACATGGTTGCGTCAATCCCCATGAAGGGCGACATTGACTCCCTGAATGCTTCGGTTGCAGCTGGCATCCTGGCTTATGAGATCGTACGGCAGAGGCGGATAGCTCATAGGTGAAAGATAATGAGTAACTGTTCAGAACGGGTTCTGAACGTTACAAGTCACACTCCTGCCAGCGTTTCTGTTCACTGCCCGACTGGGCAGGCTATGGATTGCACGAGGAGGGCATCCGCAGCGTCGGTTCTTAGCGA
>CAMJIC010000108.1 GCA_946405675.1 uncultured Clostridia bacterium | reverse complement strand
AGCCTGACCAGCCGGGAAGTGGGCAGTTACGCTGGCGGGGGTGTGACTTGTAACCTCGAATCCATGAACAGGAGCGAGACGGGATTTATTACTGGAATATTGGGAACGAATCAGTTATACTATCCATCAGGAAACACAACCGGGACACAGACAGGAGGCGTTGCAATGATTGAGGCAACAAGCTGTGGCGGTGTGGTCATATTCAGGGGCAAGATTCTTGTCCTGTATAAGAGCTATCGGAACCGTTATGAAGGATGGGTCCTGCCGAAGGGAACTGTTGAGGACGGGGAAGAATACGACCAGACAGCACTTCGCGAGGTCAGGGAAGAGACCGGGGCGAGGGCGCAGATCATTCAGTATATCGGGAAGAGCCAGTATTCCTTTAATGTACCGCAGAATACGGTGGAGAAGGTGGTGCACTGGTACCTGATGCGTGGCGAGAGTTATTATTCCAAGCCTCAGAGAGAGGAGTATTTTGTCGACTCCGGTTTTTATAAATTTCATGAGGCATATCATCTTCTCAAGTTTTCCAATGAAAAGATGATCCTGGAAAAGGGATATTCAGCTTATCTGGAACTGAAACGGCTGGATCGGTGGGGCTGAAGGGATGGTTTGGTACAAGCATCTGTATGTCGGGCACCTGGCTTCCCGGCGAAGGAAAAAGCTCATGCATGCGATCGAGGAGGGGAATTATCCTCCCTCCGTTTATGTGGTGATCCTTCCTGAGGGGAAGGGCAGCCAGCTGGAGATCATGTCGGCATCAGAGCTTCGGCATGCATGGATTCGGGAGCATTGCAGGATGGTGGTGGCGATCGCGCAGGGAAAAACAGAGGCTTATAGTATAGTGGAGCGGCTGGCGGGGGATGTCTATGCCTCTGGGGAGGATATCAGTATCCGTGAGTGGCTCATCAGGAGCTGTGAACAATAATTGATCATGTAACTGTTCAGAATTGGTTCTGAACAGTTACATGATCAGATTGCGTACTCAAGTGAATTGTTTGCAGATCCTTAGACAGGAAGAAGCATGCTGCATGTGATATTGATGATCCTGAAGATAATAGGTATCATCCTGCTGGTGGTTCTTGGGATCCTTCTGGCAGTGTTCCTTATGCTTTTATTTATCCCGGTCCGGTATCGTCTGCATTTCAGAAAGGAAAAGGATATTCTGGAGGCGGATGGGGCTGCCTCATGGCTTTCATATCTGCTCCGGGTAACCCTTTCTTACCGGGACAAGAAAGGCCGTGTAGAGATCAGGGCCATGACGTTCCTGGTCAAGGGATTTGATTTCCCGGGCCGTAAGGAACCAGAGCCGGAGAAGCTGCCCGGGAAAGCGCCGGAGCATTCGCCGGAACAGGATCAGGAAAAGCCGGAAGAATCGAAAGCTGGCGCAGAGCTGAAGAGCGCGGAGTGTGCGTCTTCTTCCGGCAGACATGATTCAGAAGCTGTGAAAGATGCTGGGAAGGAAGAAGCGCTTGCTGCGGAGAGCGGGCAGGATCGTCCGGACGGATCGTCTATAGCAGACGCTGCGCGGAACCATCCCCAGGATCATCCGGAGGGATTGTTTTCTGAAAATGACGGGAAGGATCATCCGGATGAAGCATTTTCAGGTGATGTCAATGAGGACAGTGAGGAAGGTGCGGGCAGCGCCGGACTTGCCGGGCGGATCATGGAGCTCGTCAGAAAGTTCCTGGAATTGGTACAGGAGATTCTCCTGAGTGTGCCCGGACTTCCGGCAGAACTGTTGGATCAGATTGACTGTTTCCTGCAGAAGATCATTGACAAGTATGATAAGATATGCAAGAAGATAGCGCCTTTCCTGACAATCGAATTTGAACATGTCCTGGAAAGATGCATCGGTTATCTCAAGTATATTCTTAAGGGATATGCCCCGCGGAGGATCGAAGGATACCTTCATTTCGGGACAGGAGCTCCGGACAAGACAGGGCAGATTGCGGGACTGATCATGGTTCTTCTTCCGGTCGCGGCGGACAAGTATCAGGTTGATCCGGATTTTTATGAAGCTGTTGTGGAAACGGATACAACCGTTTATGGAAGGATCCACATGTACCGTCTGATGTGGGTGGCTGTCCGCCTGCTGCTGGACAAGGAGTTCCGCAGGCTGGTTGCCATGATCCGGGGTAAGGATCATTCCGGCGGGCATAAGCGGAAGAAGGAAAAGAAGAAGAGCGCATGATGGGGATGCTCCCCATTGTGCGGGTATCAGACAGGAAAGAAATGGTAACTGTTCAGAACAGGTTCTGTACAGTTACAGGATGTGTAAGAGTTTCGGAACAGATCGGAGGAAACAGGATGGCAGATCAATTTCAGGGAAATGTTGACACGCTCTTTAAGGGCATGGAGAATTTCGTCACAAGCAAGACTTGCGTGGGCGATCCGATCCGGATCGGCGACACCATCATCCTGCCTCTGGTGGACGTTTCTTTTGGCCTTCTGGCTTCAACAAAGAATGAGAAAGAACGCAGGAACGGAGGCGGCGGCATGGGCGGGAAGATGACCCCCACAGCGCTTCTGATCATCAAGGATGGCAGCACGCGTATGGTCAACGTGAAGAACCAGGACAGCCTGTCGCGCCTCATCGACATTGTGCCTGACCTGATCCAGCGTTTTACTTCCAAGAACAAGGTGGTTACAACTCCCGAAGAAGACAAGGTCGTGGAAAGTGCGGCTAAGGAAGAGACTACGTTCTGATCCCTTTGGGAATTAGATTGAAAAGAAATTGAAAAGAGCTGATGCAAAAGAAGCATCAGCTCTTTATTCTTTATCGCTCTTCATACAATCTGACTTATGCACGCTCAACCTTACCTGATCTCAGGCAGGAAGTGCAGACATACATCTTCTTGTTGGCGCCATTCACTTTCACTGTAACATGCTTGATGTTCGACTTCCACATCTTGTTGCTTCTTCTGTGGGAGTGGGAGACATTGTTACCGAAGTGAGCACCCTTATCACAAATTGCACATCTGGCCATCTCTAGCACCTCCTTCTAAACCGCGACTTGAGTATTGTAACAGAACTGAGAGACCATTGCAACATAAAAATTACAAGTTGTACCGAAGCATTTTGTCTGTTAAAATGAATCTGATTTATGGAAGGAGGGGATTCCATGAGTGTTCGCATGAATAACAAACTGGGTTCGATCGTGATCGATTCAAACGTTGTGGCGACTTATGCAGGTTCGGTCGCGGTCGAGTGCTTTGGCATTGTGGGCATGGCCAGCGTCAGTGTAAAGGACGGTCTGGTGAAACTGCTTGGGAAAGAACACCTGGGGCACGGCATCGCGGTCAGAATGAACGGCAGCCGGATCGAACTTGAATTTCACGTGATCGTGTCTTATGGAGTGAGTATCTCTGCGGTTGCAGAGAACCTGGTCAGCAGCGTCCAGTATAAGCTGGAGGCTTTTACCGGCATGGAGGTCGAGAAGATCACTGTCTATGTCGAGGGCGTGAAGGTCATCGACTGATCTTCGTGCATGGAGGTAGGAACGTTGAATTCGAATACCATAGATGCTGCGCTGATGGCAAAGATGTTCCTTGCCGGCGCAAGAAATCTTGAGTTAAAAAAAGAGTGGATCAATGAGCTGAATGTGTTTCCGGTCCCGGATGGAGACACAGGAACGAACATGACCCTGACGATTCAGTCTGCTGCTGACGAGGTCAGGAACCTGGATCCGCTCACGATGGAGAACGTATCAAAGGCGATTTCCTCGGGCTCCCTGAGAGGAGCGCGGGGGAATTCCGGCGTCATCCTGTCCCAGCTGTTCCGGGGATGCAGCAAGGTCTGGAGGAATGAAAGCGAGATCACTGCCGAGAATACCGTCAGGGCGTTCATAAAGGCCGTGGAGACGGCTTACAAGGCAGTCATGAAGCCGAAGGAAGGAACGATCCTTACGGTCGCGAAGGCCGGTGCCGACAAGGCGAAGGAGCTGGTGGCCGGGAACCCTGACATTGAGCTGGAAGATCTTTTGAAGGGCGTAATCGACTACATGCAGGTCGTCCTGGACCAGACACCGGATATGCTTCCGGTTCTGAAGGAGGCTGGTGTCGTGGACTCAGGCGGACAGGGCCTGGTCCAGATCATGAAGGGCTGCTACAATGGATTCCTCGGAATCGAGGAAGAGGAAGAGATCCTTGAAGCGGTTGTGCCGGTGAAGAAGTATGCGTACCGGACAGAATTTATCCTGAAGAACAAGGAACATATCTCCAAGGAGGAAAGACTTGGATTTGTTGCGTTCCTGGAAGAGCAGGGTGCTGATGTTGCCGCGGAACGCTGTGAGGAAGGGCTGAAGGTTCATATCAATTCCGATGATCCGGGCGCTGTGCTTACGAAGGCGCTGAATTATGGCTATCTTTCCAGAATTCACGTGATCAATAATGCGGAACGCCCCCAGTATCCGCTCCATATTTTTGAGGAGGAGGAGCTTCAGGAGGCGATGGCGGATCCGCATAAGGATCCGGAGGAGGAAGCCCAGACGGTGATGCCCCATAAGGATGTGGGCTTCATCGCAGTCTCCATCGGAAACGGGCTTGGCGACATCTTCCGTGAGCTTGGCGCCGACTATCTGATCGAAGGCGGGCAGACCATGAACCCGTCCACGCAGGATATCATGGATGCGGTTGACATGGTGAATGCGGATACAGTGTTCATCCTGCCGAACAATAAGAATATCATCCTGGCTGCGGAGCAGGCACAGAACCTGATCCACGGCAAGGAGATCATTGTTGTTCCATCCAAGACGATCCCGCAGGGAATCTCCGCACTGATCAACTACCTCCCTGACAAGTCGGCGCGTGAGAATGAAGCGCTGATGCGTGAAGAGATCCGCCAGGTGAAGACGGTGGAGCTGACCTATGCGGTACGCGATACGAAGATCGATGAGCAGGTCATCCATGCCGGTGATATCATGGGAGTTGGGGACCATGGGATCATTGCAGTCGGAACAAGCATACAGGACACCGCTTTTGAATCGGTGAAGCATCTGGCGGATGAGGAAAGCGAGCTGATCTCCGTCTACTATGGGAAGGACACGAAGGAAGAGGATGCTGAGGCACTGGCCGACCGGCTCAGGGAGGCGTTCCCTGACCTTGAGGTAGAGGTCGCTGCAGGCGGGCAGCCTTTGTATTACTATATCATCTCCATCGAATAGATACGTTTCGGTCTAGTAACATTTTTTCTCAATATGCCGGCAGGCATATCAGAACAGCTGCCCTGGCCTTGATCAGGATCGGGGCGGCTGTTTTTTGATATTTACGGCAGGCAGCGGCGGATTGCTTGTGAAAAATGCTCAGTGCAGCCGATTTCCTATTGGTCATTTTATCAGGTTTTGGGCTGTTTTTTAAAAATAGTTAGTGACAAATCCGAAATATGACGTATAATAATTGGCAGGATTGTTCAATCAAATATTGGAAACTGTAAACGTAGTCTTATATGGGATGGAGGAAATCTATCATGAAGCAAGGTAATATGCTGGCTATGATCCTTGCCGGCGGGCGTGGAAGCAGGCTGCATGAGCTCACCGACAAGGTTGCCAAGCCGGCGGTGTACTATGGCGGAAAATACCGGATCGTCGACTTTCCGCTCAGCAACTGCGCAAACAGCGGAATCAACATCGTAGGCGTGCTGACTCAGTATGAATCCGTGCTGCTGAACAGCTATGTGGCGGCAGGGTCACGCTGGGGCCTGGACTCCGACGATTCAGGTGTGTTTGTCCTGACGCCCCGGGAGAAAGCGGATACGGGACTGGATGTCTACCGCGGCACTGCTGATGCGATTTCCCAGAATATTGATTTTATTGACCAGTATAATCCGGAATATCTTCTGATCCTGTCCGGCGACCACATCTATAAGATGAACTATGACAAGATGCTGCAGGCGCACATTGATCAGGGAGCGAACGCGACGATCGCGGTCCGTCCGGTGCCGATCAAGGAAGCGAGCCGCTTCGGGATCATGAATACGAATGAGGCAGGCGATATCGTAGAGTTTGAAGAGAAGCCTGAGCACCCGAAGAGCAATCTTGCTTCCATGGGAATCTATATTTTCAACTGGAAGGATCTGCGCAAGCTGCTGATCAGTGACATGAAGGATGCGGAGTCGGATCATGATTTCGGGAAGAATATCATCCCGACCATGCTTGCGGAGAACAAGAAGCTGATCGCGTACCGCTTCGAGGGATACTGGAAGGATGTGGGAACGATCGATTCTCTGTGGGAAGCCAACATGGATTTGCTCGATGAGAAGAATGAACTCGACCTGAGTGATCCGACCTGGAGGATATATTCAAAGGATGAGTCCTCCCTTCCTGCCTACATCGGGCCGGAAGCCGAGCTTGACCGTGTCTACCTGACGCAGGGGACACAGGTGGAAGGGATGGCCAAGAACAGCGTCCTGTCAACGCTTTCTGTCGTTAAGGCTGGCGCGAAGGTGGTCGATACGGTGCTGATGCCGAAGGCTGTGGTAGAAGAAGGCGCTACGGTTACGCGTGCGATCGTTGCGGGTGGCGTGAAGATCGGTAAGGGGGCTGTCGTCGGCTCTGCGGACAGTGAGAACATTATTCTGGTCTCTAAGAATGTGAAGGGGGTAGAGTGACATGGCAGCGAAGGCATTTGGAATCGTTACATCGACGCCTCGGCGCGTGAACGTACATGGACTGCAGGATTACAGGCCGGCAGGCGCATTTACCTTTATCGGCAAGTTCCGGGTCATTGACTTCCCGATCTCGAACTTTTCCAACAGCGGGATCAAGAATATCCAGGTCTATCTGAATAAGCACCCGAAGGCATTGACGGATCATCTGGGAACCGGGCGCAGCTACAACCTTAACTCCAAGAGGGATCACCTGCAGCTGTTCTACTGCAACCACCACATGGAGAATGATGTCTATAATACGGATGTCTCAGACTATCTGGACAACCTGCATACCCTGGAGGAACTCCCGCAGGAATATGTGGTCATCGCGCCGTGCTACATGGTCTACAAGCAGGATTTCGCGGCCCTTCTGGATGATCACATCCGGTCCGGCGCTGACATTACGATGCTGTACCATAAGGTGAATAACGCAAAGGATCACTACCTGAACTGCCGCGTGGTCAGCGTGGATCAGGAACAGATGGTCACTTCCCTTGAGATCAACCGTGGGAACCGCCAGAACCAGTGCGTCTTCATGGATACCTATATCATGAAGAAGGCATTGTTCATCGATCTGGTTCAGAAGACTGCGAAGTATTCCTCCACCTATTCGCTTGCCCAGATGCTGTCTGTGCTGATCGGCCGGGAGGAGCTGGAGATCAGGGGCGTGCAGCATAAGGGATTCTTTGCCTCGATCGATGATCTTCAGTCGTTCTATGAGTCCAACCTGAACTTGCTCGATCCGAAGAACGCCAGGGATCTGTTCCAGGATGGATGGTGGATCTATACCAGGACGACAGATTCGAACCCGTCCCGCATCTATGATACCGCGACGGTGAAGGATTCGATGATCGCCAATGGATGCCAGATCGAGGGCACCGTAGAGCATTCCGTCATCGGCAGAGCCGTGCACATCGGGAAGGGCGCTGTGGTAAGGAACAGTGTGATCCTGGATCATGCGACGATCGGGGATGGCGTTACGGTCGATGCCCAGATCGTTGACAAGTATGCGAAGATCATCCGCACGAAGGAACTGATCGGCAAGCCGGATCATCCAGGTTACGTGCACAGGGCGGATACGCTGTAATTGCTGACAGAGACGAAGGCGCTGTTTTTCTTACAGCTCCGTAAGGTGACGGGCGCAGGACGCTTCGCCCTGATCCAAAGATGTGCCCGTTTTGATGAGAACAGGAACCCCTGGGAGAGTTGCTTTATCTTTCTCCCCGGGGTTTTTGTATCGTCCCGGCATTGTATGATGCCTGAGAGGAATCCACATGACAGAATCATCCCCCATTACCGCCGTGAAAGGGGTCGGCCCGAAGACAAGTGAGCATTTTGCAAAGGCAGGAATCCGGACGGTCTCAGACCTGATCCGCTATTACCCGAGAGGCTATGATCATTTTGAACAGCCCGTCAGGGCAG
>CAMJIC010000107.1 GCA_946405675.1 uncultured Clostridia bacterium | reverse complement strand
GTCAACGCCTCTCAACGAGCATTGCATCAGAATCTTTGACAGGCAGGAGACGACGCCGTCCTTGCGGACTATGTGTGCAAGGACGGACATCTGAAATCATCCTATGGATGAATTCTTGCTTACTGTGATGCCTTCCCGCTGTCCGTCCAAAGGGTTCCGTCTACCATGTACGCGGAATAGCTTTGTCCGAATTCAGCGCTGAGCTTGTCGATCGTCTGCATGATGTTCGCTGCCGCATCCCCGGATACGGGAACCGGCTGATAGTTATTGCTGCTTAAGTCGCCGCTGACCTGGCACGGAATGATGGAAATATCATCGCCTGATGCCAGACCATCCTGCGTAAAGGTAAAGGTCTGCTGCCAGATCATCGTATCATAAGATGTCGGATTGGAATTCCCGCCGAAACAGAAATTGCCAAGACCATACACAATGTAGGATCCGTTGTATTTCTCAATGCCCTGAAGGACATGTGCATGACTTCCCAGCACGAGATTCGCCCCTTCATCCACTGCCGTGTGGGCCAGCTCCTTCTGGAAATCATCTACCTGCGCCACCAGCTCGGCACCCCAGTGGAATTCGACTATGATCAGCTCGGCGCCTTCCTTCTTTGCCTCAGCGATCGTACTCTTCACCTGGGGAAGCTTGTCCAGCCCGTTTTCCAGCGCGTAGATCCCGATGTACGCAGTCTTAACGCCGTTCAGGTCACGGTACGCGATATGGTCGCCTTCGCACCATTCGATGCCGGCCTCCTCCAGCGCGTGCTGCGTATCCGTAAAGCTCTGCTCTCCGTAATCACGGGAGTGATTGTTTGCCAGGTTGACCACATCGATGCTGCCATCCTGAAGGATCCGTGTGTAGGACGGGTCGCCCTTAAAGGCATAGGTCTTCTGTTCCCTTTGATCAGAGGTGGTCAGGGTTCCCTCGAGGTTTGCGAAGGTCGTATCATCCGCTCCAAGGATTCCCTTCACCTTCTCAAAGAAATAGCTGTCCCCATAGAGTGCTTCAAATGCGTCAAAGCTTGTGTTCTGGCTGAAGTTCGCATCCGTTCCCAGCGTACAGTCTCCGATCGCCGAAAGAGTGACCTTCCGCTCTGCGCTGACGGACACGCTGGCCGTGACGTCTGAAACTCCGTCCGCGGTCGCCGTAATCCTGGTGTCTCCTTCCGCCATCCCGCGGATCTGCATGTCTCCTTCGATCTGTACGATCTTTGGATCCTCCGCCTCCAGCTTCAGATTATTGACAAATGAATGCTCCGGTGTCGTCACCAGACTGATCCGCTTCGGCGTGCCCGGGAACAGACTGTATCGTGCCTGTTCAAATTCGATCGATTCGGCCGGCGTCAATGCCACAACGACAGGCGTTGTCTTATTGCCGGCCAGATCCGCCGCATAATAGGAAATTTCCTTATTCGGATCTTTGTCCAGCGGCGCTTTATACGGATGGTAGATCGGAATATCCGAAATCCCGTTGGTGGTTCCGATGTAGATCCCCGCAAGGCCCGATTCGGTGTCCTCCGCACTCAGCTCGATCTTCCCCTCCTTTTCCCTGATCGTGACAACAGGCGGCTGCGCGTCCACGTAGGCAAGGATCACCTTCGCATTCCTGACCTTGTCAGTGCACACTGCCATGATCTCAAGGGTGCCGCCATTGGCGTGATAAGTAAATTCCACCGTTCTTCCCTGCTCGATCACGACATTTTCACCGTTGACCGTGACAGACTGAATTGTCTCCGGTGTTTTGATACGGATCCTGACATCTCCTGCTTTGCTGTAGCTGTCAGGCTGTTCCAGCACCTTCACCGTCATTCCCTCATCCGCTGTGATCGTCTCCTTCGGTCCGCCCGTGAACCTGCCGCGCAGCAGGAAGAAAGCCGCTATCCCGGCGGCCACGGCCGCAAGGACAACGATTCCGATCAGGAGCTGCTTTTTGTGACGGGAGAAAAATGCGCCCGGCTTCATGGGCTTTGCCCCTGCGGCACTGGATTTCACAGCCTTGATGCTTTTTTCACGCTGTGCCTTCCTCGCCTTCTTCAGCTGAGCCGGATCGGGCAGGCTGCCGGTATTCCCCTCCAGAGGGATGACCTCGGATTCTTTGTTGTTTTCATTTTCATTCAGGTCTATGACCTCTATGCTCCTGAGATCCTGCCCATCCCCGGGCGCTTCCATCCCCGAAGCCTGCCCGGTCTGCGCGCTATCCTGTGATTGTGCGCCATCCCGCAGTGTCTGTGCTCCATCCTGCAGTGTCTGTGCACTATCCCGCACTCTCTGTTCACCATCCTGCACCGTCTGCATATCCAACGATGCTGCCAGGTCCAGTGACGGATCCAGATCCGGCCATGCCTCATGGACTGGTTCTGCTTTCCCGGATTCATCTGCCGGATCTCCGGCCCTTCCCTTCACTCCGCCCCCGGCCTTTCCCTTCGAGCCAAGGATCTGATTCAGGATTTCTTTGGTACTGCGCTTTTTTTCTTTCCTGTTCCCCCGCTTTCTCGCCTTCCCAAAAAAGGATGCAGCCTGCGCTTCCTCTTCTTCCAAAGTGCCTTCCCCGGACGGATCGGCCTCCTCACGCACAGGTCCTTCCCGGTAGGAATCTTCCTCCTGCACAGGTATTTCCTCAAGTGTTTTTGCTTTCTGCGCAGGTGCTTCCTCAAACGTCTCTGCTTTCGGTGCAGGCGCTTCCTCAAACATCTCTGCCTTCTGCGCAGGTGCTTCCTCAAACGTCTCAGCCTTCTGCACAGGTACTTCCTCAAACGTCTCTGCCTTCGGTACAGACGCTTCCTCAGACCATTCTGTCTTCCGTGCAGGTACTTCCTCAGACCATTCTGTCTTCTGTGCAGGTACTTCCTCAGACCATTCTGTCTTCTGTGCAGGTACTTCCTCAAACGCTTTGGCCTTCTGTGGAGGTGTCTGTACAGACACCTCCTCCGTCATTTCCGGCATCTGTTCCGGTGCTTCCTGCATCTCTGACTCTGTTTTGGGCTTCCTGCCGAAAGCTTTCGGTTTATTTTTTTCCCTTTCCTTCCTGTGGCTTCCCCGGGAGGCTTCCGCCGCCAGCTCCAGCCGCTTGCTCATGCTCCTGAAAACAGACTTCTTTTTGGGAGCCTCGGCCTCCTCCATACGCCGTTTCCATTCTTCATCCAGATGGGGGTTCCCTGAAGCGCTTACACGCCCGGAAGGATCTTTGGAAGAATCGTCCGGAAAGTCATCTTCCTCATTCCCGCCATCCTCCCAGTAAGAAGGAAGCTCACGCATCTCCTTGCTGGGATCCGGGGATGCTTTCCGGCTCCATCTCTCATCGGAATCCGTTCCCCAGTCAGGATCTTTGCCGACTCTGACCCCATTTCCAAGATCCGCCGGATCTTTTTCCTCTGAACGATTCCCGGCCGCATTTCCATCGCCTGTGCGCCCGGAATCCTCTTCCTCACGCTCCTTTTCTTCCGTTGACGAGTGCCGGTTTTTGGCCTTTGACAGGTCCTCCTTCATGGACTTGCCTACGCCCCCTGCAAATGAAAGGAACCGGTCTGAGAGCGCACCGAATACGCCGGGAAGCCCTGTAATGCTCTCCTGCTCACTCTCCGGCAATCTGTCTTCCTCATTGCTGCGGAACTCTTCTTCATCCGAAGAAAACGCCTCATTCTCCTCAGACGAAGCGCTTCCTTCGTCCCCGGAATCCTGATTTTCCTGTCCCTGCCTCCTGCCAAACAGGCCCCGCAGGCTGAATCTGTTTTTTGCCTCTCCGGATTCCTCTGAGCCTTCCTGGTTTTCTCCGTCTTCCGCCGAACCTCCCGCACCGACTCTTTTAAGCGCAGCCTTTCCCCGCTGAAAAGCTTCTTTCCAGCGGCCTGGCTCCTTCGGCCCAAGGTCGAGGTCTTCCTCCTTCACCAGCCCGCTGGTCAGCTGGGGTTTTTCATATCCCCAGTTCAGCTCAAGCTCCTTCTCCGGTTCCCCTGCCTCATCCTGCGCCCCGGGCGCAGCATCCGCTGAAAGGGTCTCCTCCAGATCCGGTGCGAATCCGGCCTTGGCCTCCCGCTTGGCCGCCTCTACAGCCTCATCGATCGCCTTCTGGGCCTCCAGCCTTTTTTCTTCTGCCTCCGCCTGTGCTCTGGCCTCCTCTTCGGCAAGCCTCCTGGCTTCCTTCTCCGCCGCCCTTTTTTTCGCCCGCTCCCTTTGCTCCGCCTCCCTGGGCGTATCAAAATGGATCTTGACGATCTTGCTTCGCACGGATGAGCTTTCATCCGATGATTCCTTCAGCTCCAGGAGCAGTTTCCTGATTTCTTCGTTATCCATGTTCCAATCCTTCAGGAGAAATATTTCACGCCGCTCTCAAATACCTTCATGTCCTGTTCGCCTGTGATATTGATGGCAACGCCTCTTCCACGTCTTTCGATATGTGCCATTTTCCCAAATACCCTTCCATCCGGGCTGGTGATCCCTTCAATGCAGGCATACGAACCGTTGACGTTCCACTCAGGATCCTCCGTTATATGCCCATCCGGATCACAGTACATCGTCGCCACCTGTCCATTTTTCAGCAAGGCATCGATCCACTCCTTGCTTGCGACGAACCGGCCCTCTCCATGAGAAGCCGGGCTGATATAGACGCCCCCTGACACAGCTCGGGATAGCCACGGACTCTTCGTGGACATGACCTTGGTCGATACCATATGGGAAATGTGCCGGTGAAGCGTATTAAAGGTCAGGGTGGGGCTGTCCTTCGTCCTTGGCCAGATCCTGCCCTCAGGCACAAGTCCCAGCTTGATCAATGCCTGGAAACCATTGCAGATCCCCAGGATCAGACCGTCCCGGTCATTCAGCAGACGCTCCACCGCATTTTTGATCTTTTCATTGCGGAATGCAGCCGCGAAAAACTTAGCGGATCCGTCCGGCTCATCGCCTGCCGAGAAGCCTCCGGGGAACATGATGATCTGCGCCTTGTCAATAGCAGCCGCATATTCCTCCACGCTCCGGCGGATGTCAGCCTCGCTCAGGTTCCGGAATACCCGCACATCCGTCAGGGCTCCTGCACGTTCAAATGCCCTTGCGCTGTCGTATTCGCAGTTCGTCCCCGGGAATACCGGAATGAACACTCTCGGCTTTCCAAAGCCGTGGGACGCTACATACACCCGGGAGGTGATCTCCGGATGATAAGGAGCAAGATCCTCCCTGAGTGTCTCCTCTGCCCCGGCATCCTTCTCCGGACGGGTGCGGAATGTCTTTTCCAGCGTCTTGCTCCAGCAAGACCTGACCTCCTCCAGCGTGAGGCGTGTATTGCGGTACTCCAAAGCACCGGTATCTTCCACGACACCGACAACGGTGTATTCCGTCTGTAGATTTCCCACATCGGAATCCCGCACCTCGCAAAGAACCGCTCCAAAGTCAGGCTTGAAAAGGTCTTCCGGCGCCACATTATGCTCGATCCGGAAGCCCATCCTGTTTCCAAGCGCCATCTGGCAGGCTGCGTAGGCAAATCCCTTCGCATCCACCGCATATGCACTGAGCACCCGGCCGTGAACAATGTCTTCATGCAGCTTTGTGTACTGATGGACAGCTTTCGCATAATTCGGAAGATCATATTGATCTCTTCCGATACGTATCAGGACAAGCTTGCTTCCCGCCTTCTTCAGCTCCGGGCTGATGATATGCCTCAGGCTGTCAGCGCATACGGCAAAGGAAACCAGGGTCGGCGGAACGTCTATGGTATCAAATGTCCCGCTCATGGAATCCTTTCCGCCGATGGACGGAAGGCCAAGCGCCTTCTGCGCGCGGTACGCGCCGAGCAGGGCGCTGACAGGCTGGCTCCATCTTGCCGGATCTTCGTTCATCCGGCCAAAATATTCCTGGAAGGTGAAGCGGATCTTTCTCCAGTCCCCGCCTGCTGCCACGATCTTTGATACAGATTCCATCACTGCCCAGGAAGCGCCGTGGAAGGGGCTCCAGGAGGACAGATACGGATCGAAGCCATAAGACATGATGGTTGCGGTATCGCATTCTCCCTTTTCCACAGGAATCTTCGCAGCCATGACCTGAGTCGGCGTATCCTGGTATTTTCCGCCAAAGGGCATGAGGACGCTCGACGCGCCGATGGAGGAATCGAACATTTCCACAAGCCCCTTCTGGGAACAGCCATTCAGATCCTGAAGGCGTTCCAGAAGAAGGTCACGCACCTTCCCCTCATCCAGCCAGCTGCTGCTGAAGAAGCTCTCCCCCTGGGGCATCAGTATCCTGGCGTCGGTCTCCTGGTGAGCTCCGTTGGTATTGAGAAATGCCCTGCTGATATCGACGATGGTCCTTCCCCGCCATTGCATCACCAGGCGCGGCTCCTGAGTCACCACCGCCGTCTCCACGGCCTCCAGGTTCTCTTCCTTCGCATAGCCCAGGAACGTGTCCACATCCTCCGGTGCGACAACCACAGCCATCCGCTCCTGGGATTCCGAGATTGCCAGCTCCGTCCCATCCAGACCCGCATATTTCTTCGGCACCTTGTCCAGATCGATCTTGAGCCCGTCCGCAAGCTCACCGATCGCGACCGATACGCCGCCTGCGCCGAAATCATTGCACTTGCGGATAAGCCGGGATACCTCTCTCCTGCGGAACATCCTCTGAATCTTACGCTCCGTGGGCGCATTTCCCTTCTGCACCTCCGCGCCGCAGGTCTCAATGGAAGAGGTCGTATGCGCTTTGGAGGAACCAGTCGCACCGCCGATCCCGTCTCTGCCGGTCCGCCCGCCAAGCAAAATGATCACGTCGCCGGGCCTTGAGGTTTCGCGAATAACATTCCTCCGGGGGGCTGCCGCAATGACAGCACCGATCTCCATGCGCTTTGCGGCATATCCGGGGTGATAGATCTCCTTGACATAGCCGGTTGCAAGTCCCACCTGATTCCCATAGGAGCTGTAGCCGCGGGCAGCCTCACGCACCAGCTTCTTCTGGGGAAGCTTACCCTTCATGGTCTGCTCCATGGATGCCCTCGGATCTGCGGCACCGGTCACACGCATCGCCTGATAGACATAGGTCCGTCCGGAGAGCGGATCACGGATCGCGCCGCCAAGACAGGTCGCCGCTCCGCCGAAGGGTTCGATCTCCGTCGGGTGATTATGGGTTTCATTTTTGAAATTAACCAGCCACTCCTCTGTCTGCCCGTCGATGGTGACCGGCACGACGATGGAGCAGGCATTGATCTCGTCCGTCTCCTCCTGATCGGTCAGAAGGCCGTCTTTTTTCAGCTTCTTCGCGCCCATGACGGCAAGATCCATGAGGCAGACAAACTTATCCTGGACAGTAGTCTCAGACACAGTGTTCTCAGCCTCAGCCGGATCTGCCTTCACCTGCCCGTCGAAGACGAGGGGCTGCTTCGCGCGGGAACCGTATACATCCACGCGGTCTGCCAGATATTCCCTGAGCGCAGCCTCCACCGGCGCACGGTAGGTGCCTTCATCGATCGTAATCTTTCTGAATTCCGTAGAAAAGGTCGTGTGCCTGCAATGATCGGACCAGTAGGTATCCAGCACGCGGATCTCCGTAACCGTCGGGTCCCGCATCTCTTCTTTGGAAAAATGCGCCCGGATAAACTGGAAATCGCGGTATGTCATCGCCAGCCCAAGGGAATCATACAGTGCCCGGAAGCTTTCCTCATCCATCTCCCGGAAGCCTTCAAAGCTTCGGATATCCTCCGGCTCCTGGAATCTTTGCTCAAGGGTCTTAGGCTTTTCTTCCTGCGCGATCCTGGAATCCACCGGATTGCAGCAATAATCTTTTACTCTGGCAAGTGCCTCTTCTCCCACGCATCCCTTCAGGACATAAACCGTTGCGGTCCGGATCAAAGGCTCTACCGATTCATCCAGCAATCGGACACACTGAACGGCGGAATCCGCCCTCTGGTCAAACTGTCCCGGCAGGTATTCCACTGCGAAAGCCTGGTCTTCCGGCTCCATGGGAAAATGCTCTTCGTACAGGTTGTCCACCGGCGGCTCCGAAAAAACCGTATCCTTCGCCATCCGGTATACTTCATCCGGAAGATCTTCGATATCGTAGCGGATAAGGATGCGAAGGCCCTTCAAATCCGAAAGCCCCAGATAGCTTCTTAGCTCACCGGCAAGGTCATGCGCCTGCCCTGCGAACGCGTCCTTCTTTTCCACAAATATACGTCGGACATTTCCCATTTCTTCACTAACTCCTTCCGTCCGATTGCTGCCCTGCACCCAATAGCCTGTCAGGGTCTGTCTTTCCTTCATGTCCCGCTGCGTTCTACGATGCCTTTCTCCCCGGCAAAGGATGGCCGGGGAGAAACCCGCCTTTGGCGGGCAC
>CAMJIC010000106.1 GCA_946405675.1 uncultured Clostridia bacterium | reverse complement strand
GGATTACAAATATCTGAAGGCCGTGATCGAAGGCGGCCTTGAGAAAAAGCCGGAGAACGTGCTGATCTATGCCACGAGCAACCGCCGCCATCTGATCCGGGAGAACTATGCGGATAAGGAAGGGGATATCCGGTCCGACATGCATACCTCGGATACGGTACAGGAGAAGCTGTCCCTGTCATACAGATTCGGCGTCACAATCTATTTTGGGGCACCGACACGCAAGGAGTTTAACCAGATCCTGAAGGGCATCTGTCAGAAGGAAGGGCTGAAGGTGGATGAGGAAAAGCTCTGCCGTGACGCAAATGCCTGGGAGCTGAGCCATGGAGGCCGCAGCGGAAGGAGCGCAAAACAGTTTATTGACCATCTGCTTGGGACAATGGAGGAAGAAGAATGGCTGTGAAGATATTTGCTTCCATCCTGATCGGTTCGACCGAGACGGAGATGAAGCTGTATGAGGTCTCCGCACGGAAGGGCTTTCATATGTTTGACTGCCTCAGCTGCAGGATCGATCTGGGGAGTGACGCATATGCGCGTGACACGCTCTCTACCCCGAAGATGGAGCGCCTGATCGAAACGCTGAAGGAATATCGTAAGGTCATGGAAGGGTATCATGTGGACAGCTACCGCATGGTGGGTACGAGCGCCCTCAGGCAGATCAGGACTACGCTGATCACCAAAGATTACATCGAGCAAAGAACCGGACTGAAGCTGACGATCCTCTCCAATTCGGAGCAGCGTTTCCTGGACTATAAGTCCATCGCTTCCCAGACGGAATCCTTCGAGTCCGTGATCAAGAAGGCAACAGCGATCGTCAACATCGGCGGGAATTCGCTCCAGATCTCCGTTTTTGACAAGGATAAGCTAATCACGACTCAGAATATCCGGATCGGAAAGATCACCACCAGGAACCGCTACTTCCCCCTTGCCCGCAATTACGAGCATTTCGAGAAGATCCTCAGGGAGCTTTTGTCCCATGAGATTGCGGGTTTTGAGAAGCTTTATCAGAAAGACCGGCAGATCAGGACCCTGATCGCCACCAACAAGGAGCTGCAGCTTCTGTTCCGGTCTCTGTATCCGCTCCGGGAAAACCTGATCATCACAAAGGAAGAGCTGGAGGATGCCTGCAGGCGGTTTGTGCCGATGGCTCCGGACATGCTCGCAAAGACATGCTCGATCCCGACGGAGTTTGCGATGTTTGTCGCCCCGTCTGTGATCATCTGCCTGTTTTTGCTGGAGCATTTTGAGTCGGAGAGCGTGTGGGTGCCTGAGGTCTCCATCGGGGACGGGCTGGCCTATGATTATGCCTTCCAGAACAAGGCAATCAAATCTGCCCATGCCTTTGACGAGGACATCATCGCGGCAGCGCGGAATATCGCCAAGCGGTACAAATCAAACCAGGCACATATCAGGAATGTGGAAGAGCTGAGCCTGACCATCTTTGACAAGACCAGGAAGCTCCATATGCTTGGCAAACGGGAACGCCTGCTTTTGCAGATATCCGCGATCCTGCATAACTGCGGGAAATATATTTCCCTCACGGATGTTGCTGACTGTGCGTACAATATTCTCATGACGACAGAGATCATCGGGCTGAACCATGCAGAGCGCCAGATCGTCGCGAATGTGGTACGGTTTAATACATCCAGTTTCCGCTCATACGATGAACTGGCCGCAGCCAGTTCCGTCAGCCGGGAAGAGTATCTTGTGATCGCGAAGCTGACCGCGATCCTCCAGGCTGCGAATTCCCTTGACCGTTCCCATCACCAGCGGGTGAAGGAAGTGAACGTGTCGGTTCGTGGGAAGGAGCTGGTTCTGTCTGTAGCGTGCAATGAGGATCTGACACTGGAGAAGGGAACGCTGGAGAGAGATGATTCTCTGTTTGAAGAGGTCTTCCATCTGAAGCCCGTCCTGCACCAGAAAAGAATGAGTTAATTTTACACATGACGATTCACTGCACCTGATGTTTTAGAACGTAAGCGCTCTTTTACAGGGGGGTTGAGTCGTTGCATATACATGGGATTTACCTGAAATAATAAGAGGAATGATTATGGCAAAGAGTGCATCGGACATAAAGAACAGCGTTAAGGGGAAGAGTCCGGAGAAGCCGAAGAGCGTAGTGGAAAAGGCGGCGATCCCGGAGAAGGCAGGCAATTCGGAAGGTGTAAAGCATGCGGAGCACGCAGCGCATGTCAAGGAGAAGCAGGAGGCTTCCTGGAAGGTACAGGAAGGGAGTGAATTCTATGACCCTGCCTTCTACACGAACCGCGAGCTGAGCTGGCTTGATTTTAACTACAGGATCCTGGATGAGGCGCGGGATAAGACCAATCCGCTGTTTGAGCGGCTGAAATTCCTTTCGATTACTGCGTCCAACCTGGATGAGTTCTTTATGGTCAGGGTGGCATCCTTGATGGATATGGTCCATGCGAAGGTAACGAAGCCTGACCTGGCTGGGCTGACACCTTCAGAGCAGCTTGCACAGGTGGAGCAAAAGTGCCATGAACTGATCGAGCGCCAGTATTCGACCCTTTCCCGCTCATTGATCCCGGCGCTTCGGAATGAGGGCTATGACCTGGTCATCAATCCGGATCTGCTCAATGAGAAGCAAAGATCCTACCTGAAGACTTATTTTGAAGAGACCGTATATCCGGTCCTGACGCCGACTGCGGTGGATGCCTCCAGGCCATTCCCCCTGATCCGGAACAAATCGCTGAATATCGGTGCCCTCATCTCCAGGCGTAAGGGGGAAGGGGAGAAGAATTCAGAGGGCATGACGTTTATCAAGAACCTGCAGAAAAACGGGGAGAAGATTGCGGACAAGATCTCCAAGGATAAATCCCTCAAAAAGGGGACGATGTTTGCGACGGTTCAGGTGCCGACTGTCCTGCCCCGGGTGGTGCGGATCCCGGAGGAGGATGAAGGCAATATGGCAGGCGTCCTGCTGGAGGATCTGATAAGGATGAACCTGGACAGCCTGTTTTCCGGATACGATGTGGTCTGTGCCCATGCTTACCGGATTACCAGGAATGCGGATATGACGCTGGATGAGGATGATTCGGATGATCTTCTGGAGGAGATCCAGAGCAAGCTCAAGCAGCGTCAGTGGGGCGAGGTCATCCGGTTTGAATATGAGGATTCCATGGATCCCAAGCTTTTGAAGATTCTGCGCCGTGAATTCAATGTCAGCGATTCTGAGATGTATCCGATCCAGGGACCGCTGGATCTGACCTACCTGATGAAGCTTTACTCCCTGCCGGGTTCAGACAGGCTCAAGGACAAGCCTTGGACGCCGCAGCCCAATCCTGTCCTTCAGCAGAATGAAGGCATGGATCTGTTTTCCGTGATCCGCAAGGGAGACATTTTCCTCTCCCATCCGTACCAGACCTTTGACCCTGTGGTGGACCTGATCCGGAACGCGTCCACGGATCCGGATGTCCTCGCGATCAAAATCACCCTCTACCGTGTATCCGGCCATTCGCCGATCGTTGCTGCTCTGGCACATGCTGCCGAAAACGGGAAGCAGGTCACAGCGCTGGTGGAGCTGAAGGCCCGCTTTGATGAGGAGAACAACATCCAGTGGGCGGAGATGCTGGAGAAGGCAGGCTGCCATGTGATCTACGGCCTGGTGGGGCTGAAGACCCACAGCAAGATCGCTCTTGTGGTAAGACGGGAAGAGGACGGCATCCGCCGTTATGTCCACCTGGCAACAGGCAACTACAACGATTCCACTGCAAAGCTCTATACGGACTGCGGGATCATGACCTGCAGGGAGCCCTTCGGCGAGGACGCGACCGCTGTCTTTAACATGCTGTCCGGCTACAGTGAGCCGAAGCGCTGGAACCGGCTTCACCTGGCGCCGATCTGGCTGCGGGATGCCTTTATGATGCTGATCGACAGGGAGATCGGCCACGCCCGGGAAAATGAACCTGCCCACATTACCGCGAAGATGAATTCCCTGTGCGACAGGGATATTATCGCAAAGCTCTATGAAGCCTCTGCTGCAGGTGTGAAGATCGACCTGATCATCCGGGGGATCTGCTGCCTCCGGGTGGGCATTCCGGGAGTATCAGAGAATATTACGGTGCGCTCCATCGTCGGCACATTCCTGGAACATGCCAGGATCTTCCGCTTTGCCAATGGCGGGCGGGAAGAGGTCTACATGGCCTCTGCCGACTGGATGCCGCGCAACCTGGACCGCCGTGTGGAGATCCTGTTCCCGCTGGAGGATCCGCTGTGCAGGGAAAAGGCATGCCATATCCTGGATGTGCAGATGGCTGACACCCTCAAGGCGCATATCCTCAGGAGCGACAACACTTATGAAAAGGTAGACCGGAGAGGGAAGGCAAGCATTGGCGCCCAGGCGACCCTGATGCAGGAAGCTTTGGAAGCGAGTGTTAACCTTCATGACCCGATCAGAAGCAGGACATTCCAGCCGGCGCAGCATTCAGGAGCTGTCGATGAATAACTTGTGCAGATTGCGCAGGATTTTCAAGTTATTCATCGACAGATCCTTCAGGATACAGGATTGCAGGAGAATGCATGACCTTGCAGGAGTCATTTTGCACGATAACCATGTGAATCATAGGAGAATGTATGGTTACAAGAGCGCAGACAAAAACAGTGACGATCGGTGACAGGAAGATCGGAGGCGGCCATCCGGTTCTGATCCAGTCCATGACGAATACAAGAACCGAAGATGTGGAGGCGACTACGGAGCAGATTCTGCGCCTGGAAAGGGCAGGCTGCGAGCTGGTCCGCTGCACGGTTCCGAATATGGAAGCGGCAAAGGCGCTTTCCAGGATCCGTGAGAGGATCCATATCCCGCTTGTTGCGGACATTCACTTTGATTACCGGCTTGCCATCGCGGCCATCGAAAACGGCGCAGACAAGATCCGCATCAATCCGGGGAATATCGGGTCCGACGAGCGGGTGCGCGCGGTCGTGGATGCGGCAAGGCAGCGGAACATCCCGATCCGCGTCGGCGTCAACTCGGGTTCGCTGGAGAAGGAGCTTCTGAAGAAGTACGGCGGCGTGACGGCGGAAGGCCTTGTGGAAAGCGCGCTGGAGAAGTGCCGCCGGATCGAGGAGATGGGATATGACAATCTGGTCGTTTCCATCAAGTCCTCTGATGTCCTGATGTGCGCCGAGGCTTATGAGCGGTTTGCCGGGAAAAGCGACTATCCGCTTCATGTGGGAATCACAGAGGCGGGAACGGTCTACTCCGGAAATATCAAATCCGCCATCGGCCTTGCACTGATCCTTTCAAAGGGGATCGGGGATACCATACGTGTTTCTCTGACAGGAGATCCGGCGGAAGAGATCCGGAGCGCAAAGCTGATCCTGAGGACGCTGGGCCTTCGCAAGGGCGGGATCGAAGTGGTTTCCTGCCCGACCTGCGGGAGGACTCAGATCGACCTGATCAGCCTGGCGTCAAAGGTGGAAGAAATGGTCCGGGACTATCCGCTGGAGATCAAGGTGGCGGTCATGGGATGCGTCGTCAACGGACCCGGAGAGGCCAGGGAGGCGGATCTGGGGATTGCCGGCGGGATCGGTGAGGGCTTGCTGATCCGCCACGGGGAGGTCATCCGGAAGGTTCCGGAAGACCAGATCCTCGCGACATTAAAAGCGGAACTGGATTCCTGGCAGGACGTTGCAAGCCACATCTCTGCCAGCGGGCAGGCCTGTGGGTGTACCCCCTCCTGAATCCATTTAACAGGAGCGAGACGGGATCCACTGGTTACGTAGACTTAGCGGCCGGGGTATGAAGAAATCGTTCGCTGAATGCCCCGGCCGCTTAGTCGGAGTTACCAGTTAGCCTGGCGAAGCGGGTTTTGGATGAAGGAGGGGGTACACCCACAGGCCAGTCCGCTGGCGGGGTGTGACTTGGAACGGCAGGACTGATATGACAAAAACTTTTTATGATGCTTTCCCGACGGTCGCTTTGGAGGATGAAGAGCTGGGAAGCCTGCTCGAGCATACTACCGTGACGAAGGTTGCCGTCAGTGAAAAGGATGAAAAACTGAAGATCTATCTGGAGGCGGACCGTCTGATCGGGAAAAAGGACATTGCACGCATTGAGCAGACCTTTGACGATGAGTTTGCCTCCGGCCATGGGCTCAAGACAACGATCATTGAGCATTTTCATCTGTCCAGGCAGTATACACCGAAGAATCTGATGAAGATCTACAGGCCATCGATCCTGTATGAGCTGCGTTCCTATCAGAAATGCATCTATACGATGTTCAAGGGGGCGGAGATCCGGTTTTCCGATGAGGATACCTGCTGCGTAGCCGTTGAGGACAGCCTGGTTTCCAGGTCCTATGCGGATGAACTCAAACGGATCCTGGACAAGATCTTTACGGAGCGGTTCGGACTGGACTTCAAATGCACCATTCATTTCCGGGGGAAGGATCCTGCGGAAGCTTTGTCGTACCCTCAGGAAGAGAGCTATGTGCCATGGGCACAGGAACCCATCTCCCCGGAAGGCTCCGGGCAGGCCGCTTCGGAATCTTCCCTTTCGCCTGGAAAGCAATCCGAAGAATCCGGGCAACAAGCCACGCTGTCCATGAAAACGTCAGCAGAGTCCGGGGAGGGACCCGGGGCGCAAAGCATGGTACCGGAAGCGCAAAACATGATACCTGAAGCGCAGAATGCTGCGCATGGGTCTCAAAATGCCGCATATGCCGGCGCACCTGCCGGGCAGGAGGCGGCCGCAAAGAAGCAGGGCACAGTGGAACATGCTGCAGGGGCACAGAGCCCGGCTGCAAGAGAAAAGAAACGCTATTCCAAGCGTGGAAAAGGCAGCATGAGGGAGCGTGAGCTGATCCAGTCCTCCAACCCGGATGTCGTCTACGGAAGGGATTTCCAGGAGGATGCGATGCCGATCTCCTCCATTACGGATGCGATCGGAACCGTGGTGATCCGGGGGCAGGTCCTTTCTCTTGAGACAAGGGATATCCATACCAGGGCGGGGAAGGATCTGACGATTGTCCTGATGAATGTCACCGATGACACGGATACCATCAGCGTCAAGCTGTTCCTGGATACGGCGCAGTCGCCGGAATTTCTGTCCGGGGTGAAGAAAGACATGTTCCTGAAGATCCGCGGCAGCGCGTCCATCGATCGGTTTGACAGTGACATTGCCATCAGCAGCGTGTCAGGCATGAAGAAGATCGCGGACTTCAGGCCACACAGAATGGATACGGCTCCCGTAAAGCGCGTGGAGCTTCATTGCCATACCAAGATGAGCAAAATGGATGCGGTCGCTGATGTGGGATCGATCATCCGCACAGCCATCGGCTGGGGGCACAGCGCCATTGCCATCACCGACCATGGCGGTGTGCAGGCTCTGCCGGATGCCTGGCATGCCGTCCCGAAGGATTCTGATTTTAAGGTGATCTATGGCTGCGAGGCTTACCTGGTGGACGATGAAGTCCAGGCAGTGACCGGCGTGAAGGACGGCCAGCTGTTTTCCGGGACGTTTATCGTTTTCGACCTCGAAACGACCGGATTTTCTCCCGTGTCGGACCGGATCATTGAGATCGGGGCTGTGAAGATCACGGACGGGAAGATCACGGACCGGTTCTCGGAGTTTGTGAATCCCCAAAGGCCGATTCCTTTCCGCATTGAACAGCTGACCTCCATCAATGATGCCATGGTTATGGACGCGGAGCCCATCGAGAAGGTGCTTCCCCGTTTTTTGGAATTTTGTGAGGGAGCCCCGATGGTGGGGCACAATGTGACCTTTGACATCAGCTTTATCGAAGAAAACTGCGAGCGCCTGGGGATCGAACATGATTTCACCACGGTGGACACCATGACATTGGCCCGGAACCTTCTTCCGAACCTGGCCAGGTTCAAGCTTGACCAGGTGGCGAAGGCACTGAATGTTTCCCTGGGGCATCATCACCGGGCAGTGGATGACGCGGAGTGCACGGCAGGGATCTTCCTGAAGTTTCTGTCCATGCTGTCAGACCGCGGCCTTCAGATGCTGGGACAGATCAATGAAAGCTGCAGGCCGACACAGGAGCAGATCCGCCATCTGCACTACTACCATATCATCCTGCTTGCGAAGAATGAGGAGGGAAGGGTCAACCTGTACCGGTGTGTCTCGGAATCCCACCTGAAGTATATGTACGGCGGCAGGCCGCTTCTCCCAAGAAGCTTTTTGAGCGCGCACAGGGACGGGCTGATCATCGGCTCCGCCTGCGAGGCCGGGGAATTGTTCCAGGCGATTGAGCGCGGCGCTTCGGAGCGGGAACTGAAGAAGCTGGTGGATTATTACGATTACCTGGAGATCCAGCCCCTGGGCAACAACCAGTTCCTGACGGTTCCAAAGTACGATAAGAACGGGAACCTGAAAAATGAGCCCAAAACGATGGATGACCTGAGATCCTTCAACAGGAGGATCGTATCCCTC
>CAMJIC010000105.1 GCA_946405675.1 uncultured Clostridia bacterium | reverse complement strand
TATGGATAGCGATATAAGCAAGGAGCATATATCGAAAGTTTTATTGTTGTGAAGGAAAGGCATTTATAAGTAAAAGATTATGAGTATTACCTCCATGCAGTTCGTAGTGTTCTGCATCCTGCTGACATTCCTGTATTTTGTTTTGCCCGGATCTGTACAGTGGATCCTTTTGCTTGTATTCAGCCTGTATTTTTATACCAGGGCGGGTTATCCTGCCCTGGCGTTTTTGCTGGTGACAGCGGCTGCGGCTTTCCTGGCCGCGCTGTGGATGGAGAAGGAGAACGGGCGCGCGAAGGCCATGGCTGCTGCCTGCGATGATCGTGCCCGGAAAACAGCCTGCAGGGAAGCCTCCCAAAAAAGAAAGAGGCGGGCATTTATCCTGATGTGCATCCTGATCTTCGGGATCTGGGTGGTGACCAAGTACAGCTCCATGGTGCTGTCCACCATCGCGCCGCTCCTTTCTGAGGCAGCCCGGAGCGTGGCGGGAACCTTTGTGGACAACATGATCGTTCCCCTGGGGATCTCATTCTATACCTTTAACTGCGCAGGCTACGTGATCGATGTGAGCCGGAAGAAATATGCCGCTGAGAAGAACCCCCTCAGATTCCTGCTTTTCGTCTCATTTTTTCCCCATATTATCCAGGGACCCTTCAGCAGGTTTGACCGCCTGGGCAAGACGCTTTTCGCGCCCCATGCATTTGACTGGGACCGGATGGCGTCCGGCCTTAGCCGTATGATGTATGGGTACTGCCAGAAGCTTCTGCTTGCGGATAAGCTTGCGCCTACTGTCACCATGGTTCTGGAGAATCCTTCCGCGACGACAGGTGTTTATCTGGTATTCGCGATCCTCGGCTACGGGATCCAGCTGTACGCGGATTTTGCGGGATATATGAATATCATGTGCGGATTCTGCCAGATCCTCGGGATCGAGCTGGAGGAGAATTTCCGCCAGCCGTATTTTGCCGTATCGATCCAGAACTACTGGAAAAGGTGGCATATTACGCTCGGAAACTGGTATTCCGATTACGTCTTCTATCCGGCCTCCATGGGTAAGACGGCGCAGAAGATCGGGCGCAAGGCAAGGGCCGCTTTCGGGCCTCGCATGGGAAAGCTTCTGCCCAGCTACTTTGCGATGGTCTTCGTGTGGACCCTGACCGGGCTGTGGCACGGAGCAAGGTGGACCTTTGTGGTCTGGGGCTGGCTGAACTTTGCCATCATCGTGTTCAGCATGCAGGCGGCACCTTTGTATGACTGGATGAAGCAGAAGCTGCATATAAATGATAAGTGCCTGCCCTGGAGGATTTTCCAGGTGATCCGCACGATCCTGCTGGTGAGCCTGCTCAGGGTCTTTTACTGCAGCCCGTCCCTCGGGGCAGCCATTGATTTCCTCCGGATGATGACATTTCCGAATTACGCCACCCTCCTGAGGGCACCAAAGAGTGTTTTGCTCGCCTCATGGGCAGGGACGTGGGCGAACCTGAAATACATCCTGGCGGGCGGCCTGGTGGTTCTGATCGTGGATCTTTTGAAGGAGAATGGGAAGGAGATCCATGTCCCGATGGCGCTCCGGATGATTGTATATGGGATCGTGCTTTGTCTTCTGATGATTGGCGGGGGACATGGGGATGCATCCGTTGGAGGGTTTATGTATGCGCAGTTCTGACAGAAAAACGCAAGGGAACGAGGCCTTGGGCCGTGCGCAAAAGCCTGATGAGGCGGCTCGGGGCAGCCAGGGAATGAAACCTGCAAGGCCGGGGGGCAGGAGAAGGATCCTGTACAGGGTGCTTGGGATCGTGATCATCCTCGCGGTCGTATTCAGCGCGGAATATGTGGCGCAGCAATGCTTTGACGAGGTGAGGCTTGCGGATTATTACAGATATGACAGGAAGAAGCTGATCGAAGAGGGTGCGGACGTGGATATGATCTGCGTCGGAGCCTCCCAGATCTATCATGGCTGCAATCCGGATGTGATCTCTCAGGAAATGGGGATCGGAGAGGTGCTTGACTGCGCCACCGCCAGCGGGCAGTGCGATGGTGGATACTACATGCTCCGGGATCTTCTGGAGCATTTCAGCCCCAAATATGTGGTCCTGGAGCTTCCCTGGCATAAATTCCTGAAAAAGCCGGACCGGTCTGTTGAGCGGGGAAGCCTGCTTGCCGCTGACTGCCTGCCTTTTGCGGACAAGCTGGACTATGCCATTCACTGCTTCCGGCCTTATATGTACATGAATCTGTTTTCCATGTACCGGTTTGGGGGAAATGTCAGAGGGATCAGCCAGCTGGTCAGCAATTACCGGGCAAAAAAAGCTGTGGCGGAAGGAAACTGGGTAGATGAGTCGGAGCGCTCCTACCGGAGGAACGGGTTTTGCTGGTTTGACAAGAGTGCCGCCCAGGGAGGCCTTGACACGGCTGTGAACCTTTATTCGGAAGACCAGATTGACCCACGGGAGCGGGAGTATCTTCTTAAGATGTATGAGATGTGCAGGGAAAAGGGAATCCAGGTGATCTGGGTCACGCTTCCTTCCTCCCTGTCAGAGATCTATGGTGTGGAGAACTTTCAGGCAGCCATCAACCACAGTACGGAGTTCGCGAAGGAAACGGGCTGCCCGTATCTCAATTTCTGCTACTGGAAGGGGCGTGAGGAGGTCTTTCCGGATACCCTTTATACAGACCGGCAGCACCTGAACGGGGAAGGCTCGGTGGTCTTTTCGAAGCTCCTTTGCCAGATGATAAAAAAGACACTGGATGGTGAGGACATCAGTTCGTTTTTCTATCAGGATCTTGAGGAAATGCAGGCGGATGTGCACCGGATCGTTGCGGCCCGTGCCCTGGCATGGAATAATGAGTTTGGATCCGTAACGGTGGAGGCATCCTGTTATTGCAATAAGGATATGGTTCCGGAATACCGTCTGCTGGCGGTCAGAAAGAAAGAGGTTCTGGCGCAGCTGGGAGGATGGACAACGGAGCATGTCTTCACCATCGAGAAGGATGAGATTCCGGAGAAGGCATCTCTGCGGCTTGAGGTCCGCCAGGCGGGAGCCGGGGAAGCGGAAGCCTTCGTGAAGAAGATCGAGATCGCAGCAGACATCAGCGTGCTGCAGGGGGGCGACCCGGAGGATGCGCAAGAGGATATTTGATGATGGAACGAAGTGAGGTCAGGATACAGGCAAGGGCGATTGCCGAGGCGGTCATTTTGCATGCGGAGCGTATGCCGGATGCATGTGCGCTGGCGGATAAGGAAGGGCCGGTCACCTATGGGCAGCTGAAGGACAGGATGTTTCTCTGCGCCCGGACCTTGAAGGGGTTAGGTGTCAAACCCGGAGACCGTGTGGTGATGGAGTGTACGCAGGATGCCTTCTTTGTGACAGTCAACCTGGCCTGTCAGCTGCTGGGAGCAGTCTTTGTCGGTGTGGAGCGCAAGGTCGCCAGGGGCCGTCTGGAGGAGATCCTTCTTCAGACACAGCCGGTGCTTCTGGTGACGATCCGGAAGACGGAACCTGTGTTTTTGCAGACGATCCGGAAGACGGAACCTGTGTTTTTGCAGACGGTCCGGAAGACGGAACCGGTGCCTTTGCAGACGGTCCGGAAGACGGAACCGGTGCCTTTGCAGACGAACCGGAAGGCGGAGCCGGCTGATGGAGGCTTGAAGTATCTTACGGCGAAGGAATTGAAGGAGCTTCTGTGCCAGGAGGCGGAAAGCGGTGCTTCTTTTGCGGAAGACGGTAGTTCCCTGGCGCAGGGGGCGCATCTGGAACGGAACCGGACGGCGGAGATCATGTTTTCCACCGGGACGACCGGAAAGACGAAGGGCGCTGTTCTCACGAACGGGGCGAATGTGGCAAATGCGCAGAATATCATCGATGGGGTGCAGATGGAGCCGGACGCGGTGGAGATGATCCCGCTTCCGATCAACCACGCCCACGGCCTCAGGACGATTTATGCGCATCTGCTGAATGGGAGCTGCGCGCTGATCGCGAACGGGATCACATTTCCCCGCGTCCTTCTTGACATGATGCAGAAGTACGGGGCGAATGCCATCGATCTGTCTCCGAGTGCCGCGAATATGCTCATCAGCACGTCGGAGCGCAGGCTGAAGGAAGAGGCTGCGCCATCGGTCCGGTATGTGGAGGTTGGGACGGCATTTCTGCCGGAGACGACAAAGGCCATGCTCAGGGAATGCTTCCCGGGCGCGAGATTGTATAATTTCTATGGTTCTTCCGAATCCGGGCGCACGTGCTGCCTGGAATTCGGAAGGGGAAAGAGCCAGCCAGGCTGCATCGGGAGGCCGGTTCCGAATGCGCATTTTGCGGTGCTGGATGAGGATGGGAATCCCATGGAGTCCGATGCGGCGCATACAGGCACCCTTGCCTGCGCCGGTCCCATGAATATGTCCGGCTACTGGAGGGAGCCTGTCCTGAGTGCCGAGACCCAGAAGAATGGATATGTCCTTACGGCAGATGTGGCATACATCGATAAAGATGGATACATATACGTCCTCGGAAGGCAGGATGATGTGATCGTATACAAGGGGATCAAGATCTCGCCGGAGGAGATCGAGGAGGCGGCAAAGGGCTGCAGCCTGGTCGCGGACTGTGCCTGCATTCCTGCAGCGGATGCCCTTGCTGGACAGGTGCCGAAGCTCTTTGTGGTTCCGGAAGACCCGGATTCGGTTCGGGTAGAAGATATCTTCGCGTATCTGAAGCAGCATATCGATGATAACCGAATGCCCAGGACGATTGAACTGATCAGCCAGATTCCGCGCACCTACAACGGGAAGATACTGCGGCGGGAGCTGGCGAAGTGACCGTCAATACAGGAGCATGGCAGCCCAAAAAGGAAAGTGGCCGTTAACAGAGGATAGAGGGTCAGGCAAGGAAAGAAACGTCAGTACATGGTAACTGTTCAGAACAGGTTCTGAACAGTTACAGCACAGGAAAGTAACGTAAGTATTCAGAAAGGGGAATAAATATGGGAAGTGAAAGAGAACAGCTGATCGAGATTCTCAGCAGCGTGCGTCCGGATGTGAATTTTGAGGAAGAGGAGGCATTGATCGACGACGAGATCCTCTCGTCCTTTGACATCATCGCCATGGTGAGCGAGATCAATGTGCAGTATGGGATCGAGATCCGGGTGGATGATCTGCTGCCGGAGAATTTTAACAATGTTGACGCGATCCTGCAGCTGATTGAGCGAATGGAGAATGAATAAGGAGCTGTTCAGAAATAACTTGTACATATGACGCAGGACAAACGTTCATATGCAAGGAGGAAAACGCAGCCGTAGCGGGCTACGGCGAGGCTTTCCAACGCAGCAGATGAGCGTTTGGACAAGTCAGATGTACAAGTTATTCTGTAACAGATCCTAAACTGCCTCGGTGTCATCACGCCCCGCCGGCAGGGATGAGGAAATGATGGGAGGAGAATGACATGGCTCAAAACGGGGGATCGATCCGTGGGATCGTGCGTGATTCCTACAAAAACCTGACATTAAAAAAACTCTATCCCTCCCGCTACCGCGCATTCTGCCGCAAAGGTGTCGTGCCGGGGCGTGTTGTTTTCCTGGAGATCAGGGAAAAGGGGCTTTCGGATAATTTCAGGCTGATCCGGGCTGCGCTGGAAAAGAGGAACAGAAGGCATCCCGAGGGTGCGGGAGAAGGAAGCAGGACGGATGGAGAACCGGAGTGGACCATGTCTGTGGTCTGCATCCGTGAAGGGATGGAAAGCCGCGGCAGCGTGATGAAAAACTGTCTGCAGGCGATCCCGCAGCTGGCACAGGCACAGTTCATTTTCGTCAATGAGGTATCCTATTTCCTCAGCTGCCTTCCGATTCGTTCCGAGACGACGGTGATCCAGACCTGGCACGCCTGCGGTGCGTTCAAAAAGTTCGGCTACAGTGCGGTGGGATCCGGATTCGGAACGACCAGGGAGGATCTGGAGGAATATCCGGTGCATGGGAATTTTTCTTATGTGACGGTCTCCGCGCCGGAGGTTACGTGGGCATACGCGCAGGCATTTCACATGGAGGACAGAGTCGGCCGGATCCTTCCCATCGGTGTGAGCAGGACTGACATGTTTTTCAGCAGCGCTTACCGGGAGAAAGCCTGCGGGAAGGTTGCCTGGATCCTGCGCCGCATGGCCCCGAGGCTGTTTTTGCGGGAAAATGACACCACCGTCAGGTCCGATCCGGCCGCCCTGGCTGGCCGCGGTACCTCCCGTGAGATCTATGCGAGGATCGGGGATATCTATTCGGATCGTGCTGCGGATCAGTCACACGCGCAGGATCTGTCCCTGGTTCCCGGGAAAAAGATCATCCTGTATGCCCCGACCTTCCGCGGGACGGTCGCCCATGCAGCAGCTCCCGCCGCACTGGATATTGCGGCAATGAAGCAGGCCCTTGGGAAGGATTATCTCCTTCTGATCAATCACCATCCCTTTATCAAGGAGAAAGAACGGCCTGTGATCCCGGCTTCCTGCCGCGACTTTGCCTTTGACATGACGGATCAGGTGTCCATCGAGGAGCTGCTGACGGCTGCCGATCTGTGCATTACGGACTACTCGTCTCTGGTCTTTGAGTACTCTTTGTTTGAACGCCCGATGATCTTCTTTGCATTTGACATGGAGCAGTACCTGGATGAGAGAGGCTTTTATTATCCGGTATCGGACATGATGCCTGGGCCGGTCTGCCGCACCACGCAGGAGGTGATCCGTGTCCTGCAGGAAAAGGATGCCGATTTTGACCTCGCCAGGGTCCGGGCATTCAAATACCGTTTCATGAGCGGGTGTGACGGACATGCCACTGCAAGGCTGCTGAAGCTGATGCTGGAGATCGTCAGCGGGAAGAAGCCGGGATGAAATGAGAACTCTTTGGGGAACGATTCAGCACACCCCTGTCGCGCAGAACGCTTTGCGTCCTGAGTGACAGGGGTGGTTTCAAGTCACGCACCTGCCAGCGGGCCGGGGGTTACAAGTCATGCCCTGGCCAGGGTGTGACTTGTAACGGCTGTGGTGGGGCTTGACAAAAAACATGCGTAGTGCAATAATCCATTCATTATGAGGTATAATGAAATGCTTACAGATAATGAATCGATCAGGAATGGTTTCATTTTTACGATCCTGGAGAACGGGAGCCTCACGAAGGCTGCGCGGGAGCTGAATATCTCACAGCCTGCCCTCAGCATGAAGCTGGGAAAGCTGGAGGAATCTCTGGGGATGCTTTTGTTCAACCGTGAGACTTCGCCGATCTCCCTGACTGCGGAGGGGAAGCTCTATGTGGACTATCTGAAAAAGCAGAAGGTCATCATGGATGAATTCACCGCATCCATTGCGCTTTTGCATAATGAGCGGACACGCAGGATCCGGATCGGCGGCCCGGAGGTCTATGTGAAGTCACTGGTGGTTGACGCGGTGCAGAGGATCCGGAAGCAGGATCAAAGCTGCATGGTGGAGATCAGGAACGGGTCACAGAAGACGCTGATTTCGCTGGCGGAGCAGGGCGAGCTGGATTTCTTCATCTGCACCACTACAAGGATCCCGGAGGTGCTGGAGACGGTTCCGCTGAGGAAAGAGCGGCTTTATCTGTGCCTGCCTGCTTCGCTGCCGATCAATAAGAAGCTGCAGAAGTACATGACAGGCCCGGGAGGCCATGGGAAGTGCTTTGATTTCACCCTGCTGGATGGATATCCATTTATTTTTCTGGGAGAGGATCAGCCCCTTCAGAAATTTATCCTCCGTTTTCTGGAAGAATTCCGGATTACGCCTGTGACCCGCATGCGCGTGGATCAGGTGGCGACGGCAGTGGAATTCGTTGCGGCGGGAGAAGGCATATTCATCGCCTCCGCCTCGGCGATCCGCGCGTGCAGTTCCCGGATCGATATCTGCACCTACGCGCTCCCTGACAGCTATTCAGACCGTCAGATCTATGCGGCGTTCAACCGGCACCATGCGTTATCCGAATCCGCCCTGCAGCTGCTGTCTGAGCTGAAAGAAGAGGATGCATAAGTTCATTCGCGGCAGGTTCTGGCTGTCAGGACGCGGCGTATCGTCAGAAAAGAGAATATTTGTCATGCATTTACCTGAGAAACTGAAAAAGGTCCTGAGTGTCCTGGAGTATATCGCCTTGCCGGCGCTGCTCCTGCTGATCTGGATTATCATGGAAAAACGGGGGGCATTGAACACGGTGATTATGCCTGCCCCGTCGAAGATCCTGAATACGTTCGTGAACCTGGTGAAGAGCGGGCAGCTGTGGAATCACCTGTCTGTCAGCCTGATGCGTGTCCTGAAGGGATATCTGATCGCGGCCTGCCTGGGGATCATTCTCGGCATTCTGATCGGCCTGTTCCGGCATCTGAACCGCCTGACAGACCTGCTGATCCAGATCATCAAGCCGATCCCTCCGATCGCCTGGATTCCGCTGGTCATCCTGTGGTTTGGGATCGGGGAGGAAGGAAAGGTGTTCCTGATCTTCCTCGGAG
>CAMJIC010000104.1 GCA_946405675.1 uncultured Clostridia bacterium | reverse complement strand
AGGCTGGATGATCAGGTCTGAGCATCATTCTTCCTGGAATCAGCCGCCCTGACCGCACTGTCAATCCTCTTTTCCATATCCGGCTCCTGGTCGGCGTTTTCAAAAATGCCAAACCGGAGGCTGACCTTGCTGCCCGTTTCCTTTTCGACAAATACATCGGACAAAAATTTCTGCAGCAGCTGGTCATAATCATCCTGATGCGGGCAGTACAGCAGGAATGTGTCAGATCCCTGCCTGCATCCGATGCCGCCAGTCTTTCGTGCTATCCTCCGTATGCTGTGTCCGATGCTCCGCAGGACAAGGTCGCCAAACTGCCGTCCATAGGTTTCATTGACCTGATGGAACTGATTCACATCGCAGGCGACAACATCGAAAGAGACTCCCCTGTACTGCTGGTCGAATCTCTTCATGTAACGAACAAAATAATCAACATGGAACAGCCCGGTCAGCTTGTCCCGCTGGGTATGGCGGATCAGGTCACGGTTTTCGGAAAGCTCAATGCATTTGCTGATCCTGGCTTTTATGATTTCTATATCCGGATACGGCTTGGAGATGAAATCCATCGCCCCGATCTTCAGGCTGTCCAGCTCCGCTTCGTGATCGACCGTCAGCACGATGACAGGGATCGACATGAGCTCCTCATCCACCTGCATCGCAGTCATCACCTCACGCCCGCTCATGTTGGGCATATACAGATCAAGCAGAAGAAGCGCGATATCATCCTTATGCAGCCTCAGCACCTCCATGGTTTCAACGCCGTCCGACGCGTAATAGATATCGTAATCGTCCTCAAGCAGTTCTCCCAGGATTTCCCTGTTCATCTCCATATCATCGGCGATCAGGATGTGCCTGCGCACGCTGATGGCCGGTATATCATACAATTCACTCTCCAGGGCAGGCCGTTCTGTTTCGCCTTCTCTCGTCACCGCCCCCAGGCTTTTGAGCAGCTTTTTCTCCCGGTACATGGATGCGTCAGCCCGCTCAAAGGTATCCTGGATGCTGTGGTCCTGATTCCGGAGATAATCCGCCATGCCCCCGGAAACCACCGCTTCATCCGTCCCTATGTGTTCATGGGAAAGCCTGTGGAGCCTACGCATAAATTCATGCCTGTCTTCATAGTCCCTTCCTGTCAGAAGAACCACAAATTCATCTCCGCCGATGCGGTACACAGGGCTGTGGGAGAATATCCCGCAGATCATGGCGCATGCCTTGCGGATATACTCATCTCCGGCCGCATGCCCCTGGGTATCATTGATCTTCTTCAGTCCATTGACATCACAGACAACGACTGCAAATTCAGCAAGTGTTCCCTGTGTGAGCTTATCATTCCATTCCTTTTCCGCTTCCAGGTAAGCATGCTTGCTTTTCACTCCGGTCAGGCCATCCTGGTATGCCCGTACATGGACCTGGGCGATCTGGGAGCTCAGCTCAGTCTGCATGGACTGGATCCGCCGTTCCAGATCTTCCATGGATGCTGTATTGTCACGGCTGTTTGGCGAAGGCACACCCTCGCCTTCCGTTTCAGGACCGCTGCCCATTTCCTGCATCAGGGAGCTGGTCAGCTCATCGAGCTTCCCATGGATCAGGCCCAGCCTTCTTTCACTTCTCGTGATAATGGCGGTCACGATCCCGCCCCCAACCAGAAGCGCAAGGATCGCCACAACGATCGTCGTCCAGGTGAGGGAGGCCAGCTGCCGGTCATACCATTCAGCGCCAAAGTCTACGGCGATAATGCCAGCCACCTTGCCCCGGGAGTCAAAGACCGGGCTGTAGGCACTGTAGAATTTCCCCCACGCGTCTTCATAGTATTCATCATCCGCCGTGGCAGTTCCCTTGCTCGCCTGATAAAGCGCGTCTGTATACACGATCGGGGAACCGAATTCACCCGGATCCTCCACCGTGGGATCCAGCCCAAATGTGAAGGTTCCGTCCCCCATGTCCCGGATACAATAGATATACTTCAGATCAATATTGTCCTGGAAGTATGTCAGCGTCCGCATGATGGTTTCATACCCATCCGTCCCCTTATCAGCGGGCGTGACATTTTTCAGGACATCACCGTCAATCATCGCCGCGGCGGTATTGGAAATATCCAGCATTCTTGTCTGCATCAGCGTGATGATGGAGATCCTCGACTGCCTCATCAAAAGGTACCCCAGCGAAGCTGTGACAATGAGCAAAAAGACAAGCATCAGGACCAGGTACTTCGAGCTGTGTCCTGCATGTCTCGGTCTGCTTCTATCTCTCATGGAATTCCTCCGGCTTTTTCCTGCCTGTCTTTTCACTCGGCCGCACAGAATAAAATCGTTACAGGCCACCCCCGTCAGCGGACCGTCCTGTAGAAGGATGAGTAGTTATTGCCCGGAATCACTTGCGCAGCAGCCCCTGTGCGATTTGAACGATCGCGTCAGCCGTCTGCTCCTGCTGCTCCCTTGCTGTGATCGTCGCTTCGCCATCATTTTTCATGCTGCCGTAGTTACCGAACTGCGCATGGTTGCCTCCTTGGATAATGACTTCCGTAGAATCTTTCGGGTAATATCGCTTCGCAGATTCATAGCTTTCCATGCCAAGCTCCCCGTCCTCGCTGCCGTAAACAGAAAGCAGGCGGAGGGAATCGCCAAGCTGTGCAGGCGGATAGGCAGCCAGCAGGACGACGCCGTCTATGCGATCCTCATGCTCCGCGGCATATCCTGCCGCGACGTATCCCCCCAGTGAATGGCCCCCGATAAGAAGCGTTTCATAATCGTATGCAGCAGTTACCCTGTCTGCGGCGTTTTTGCCGAAAAACGGCATATTCATCGGCATCTTCAGTAGGAAGCAGTCAACTCCCTTTTCCGCGGTCCGCTTCATCAGCGGGAGGTACGCCTCTGCTTCCACCTTCGTACCGGGATAAAAGATCAATGCCGCCTTTTCACCCGGCCCGTCCAGAAGATAGCCCCCATCCATCGGGGATATCTTCACACCGGATGATTCAGAAAGCACCTGCAGGGCTTCCTCCTTAGCCGAATAATGCACGCTCAGATATCCGAAGGCGGCTGCCACGCAGATCAGGATCCCGATCCCTGTACCAGACAGGATATGCGCCCATAAAGGCGGTTTCTTTTTCAGCTTCCTCCGCACAAGAGCGGCAAGGAAAAAACCTGCACCAAATGCGAGTACCAAAGCGATCATGCTGTACCATGCATATTTCATTCTGTCACCTGAATTCTGTCAAAATGTATAGCTCCAGTGCAAAAAGCATGCCCACACGGCAAGCTTGCTTGCCAGTGGGGGCGATGCTTTATTGCATGCCCCTATATATGAGCAAGCAGCAGGGCAGGAATCCCACGGATTGCGAATACAGGGCAGGATCAGATCTGTCTGGTTCTGGCTCCCATTGCCTTCAATTCTTTCTTCCGTTCATACATCATCTGGTCTGCCCTGTCAAATACATCATGAAGCCGTCCGTCGCCCTGCTCCCGGACGGCGTATCCGGCCGCGATGACCACCGCGCCTTCCCTGATGTTGGCCTCGGCCCTTCGGTTCAATTCACGGATCACGTCCGTCATCTCATCGTATCCTTCCCCCTGAAGAAGGACAACAAACTCGTCCCCGCCGACCCGGTAAACATCCCCGTGGGTAAAATGGCCGCAGATCATTGCACCGGCATCTTTGATCAGCCTGTCCCCGGCTGCATGTCCCATGGTATCATTGACATATTTCAAGCCGTTGATGTCACAGACCACAACAGCCAGCTTATGAAGCTTCCCTTCCGCAAGCTCCTGATTAATAGCGGCCTCCCTCTCATAGTACGCATGCCGGTTCCACAAGCCGGTCATGGAGTCCCTGTTCGCCATTTCCTGGAAAGCCTGGCTGGCCGCCTTCTCTTTTTCAAGCCGCTGTGCGGCCATCCTCCTGAGCTCCCACAAAAGGATGACAGCCAGAAGCAGCACGGCCACGATTGCGAATATGATCTGGTTCCTGCTGGCGGTCAGGTTCTTTTCACTGATATCCCGGATCTGATCCTGGATCACGCTGTCACGGATCAGTACCGCCATTTCCCAGCCCGTATCCGGAACCGGGACATAGCTTAGTGTCTCCTGGCCATCTCTGGAAGCAAATGTCATGCTTCCCTTTCTTCCCTCTGCGAAGTCTTTGCGGGTTCTCTCCCAGACATCCGCCGCGGCAACGCCTTTGGTCGCCTCCAGGATATTCTGGTCTAAGATCACCGGCCCAAGCTGTGTGCCGGAGATGTTTCCGCCGTTTCCGGAATACAGCCCGAAATAGGTTCCGTCCTCGTCGTCGAACGCCAGCAGGTCTACGATCGCATCGATGTCCAGCTGGACAAAACAGGCCTTGAAGGGTTTCCCCATGATAAACAGATCACGGGCCGGGATCGCCAGGCACAGCTGCCTGGAGGAATCATACAGCGTAACCGTACTGATGGTCCGGCCCTTCATCTTCCCTTCCGCCAGGAAATCATGCCGGCTTTTCCCTGTGTAGGTCGTGTATTGTGTATAAACAATATCCTCCTCGTCCACAAGCGCGAACCGGCTGATCGACAGCAGGAGCTTCACCTTCCCGATGGCCTCCCTCAGCTCCTCCTGTGAACTTGCCCCTTCCCCCTCGATAAAAACCAGGGCTCTCTCCATCTCATCAAAGGTACTGTTGATCTGGTTGGTAATGATCTTGGCGCGCCGGTCTGCCATCGCTTCCAGGTAAAAGGAGCTGACCGCGGAAACTGCTTCCTCGGTTGCAGAGCCGGTCTGTTTCGTGGACCAGATGGTATTGGCCATTACCATCTCCATGATCAGAAGGCTCCCTATGACAGCAGTCAGGACAAATGTTTTGTTCGTGATGCGTATCTTTCTCTTCATGAAATATCACCATACAGCAGTTCCAGCAGACGCTGTGCATCTTCCTGGTAAATGATCGTGGTCCTCTCGTCTGTCTTCTCCGGAAAGAGATCTCCCGGAAGGTTTCCGTCCGCTATTTTGACCGCAACCTGGATCGTGTCAAAGCCGATCGAATAGCAATCCTGCACGCCAAGGCAGTAGATGATTCCCTCATCCAGGTAATGCAGCGCCTCCTCATCATGGTCCATCCCCACGATCACTGTATCGCTCCCGGTCTGCGTGACCGCCCTGGCAGCGCCAACCGGATTGCTCATATTGCAGCATACGATCCCGTCCAGATCAGGACAGTCTTTCAGGATCTGCATTGTCAGGTCATACGCCAGGTCAACGGAATCCATATCATACTCCGTCGCCACGATCTCCATGTCCGGATATTTCTCAATGGTATCCCTGGCTCCCTTTGCCCGGTCTTCATGGCAGGGCGCGCCGGCGCTTCCCACAAGGATCGCGACCTTGCCCCTGTACCCCAGCCTGTCGCAAAGTGCCTGCGTTAAGTTTGCGCCATCCAGGTAATTATGGGTATTGCCCACATAAGCGATCCTTTTGCACCCCCCGGCAGCATCGGAGCTGGAAAATGTCATTACCTTCACTCCGGAATCCGCCATCCGGTCAAGTACGGGGGAGATCGCCGCCTCATCCGCGACATCCACACCAATCACATCATACGCACCGTGCTGCGCGGCGAGCAGCCTTTCTTTCTGATCCTCCGCAGAAGCCGCGTCCGGCGCCATATACTCGTAGGTGATCGTGATCCCCTTCTTCAGATACTGCCGCTGGGCCTCCTCCATCCCGAGCGCCACCGCGTCCCACCAGGGATGGACCGTTTTATAGGTAAAGTAGAAGTTGTAACGGTTCTTCTTTGGTTCATAGCCATCCAGCTCATGTTCAAAATCCACTTCACTGTGCGCCGGATCCGCCTGCCCGGAAGATGGCATCCCCCTGCCGGACGCAGAATCCTCCATGCGCTCCGTATGCTCTGAAGATACCGTCTCATCGGCTCCCGCCGCCGGAAAAGAGGAAGAACCGGCATGGAAGGAAAGCATTGCTGCCAGCACCCCCAGAAACAGATGAATAGTCTTTGATCCTTTCCGCATCCTATGATTCCTCTCTATGGTATGCCTGACGGTAAACCTGTTACAAGCCGCACCCCTGCCAGTGATCCGGCAGAGGTGCGGCTTGCACAGGTTATTTTTCGACAGCTCCTTACCGCTTATCCTTGTCTATGAATTCCAATGTGATCGTTGCCAGAAGAGCGAAAACCAGCACAAACAGAAGCAGCCGGCCCCAATACGTGAGGATATTGGATTTTGTATAATCATAATCCGGATTATAGCTGCCGGCGGACAGCTTCCCCTGGATGAAGGACTTGACATTATCCTTTCCCACCAGGTCCATCACTTCGCCTACCGTCGTATTGATCGATATGCCCTGATTCCTGACCTCGGCCAGATCCTCCCTGGTCCTGAGCAGGTCTACCGCCTCTCCCACCGTGAGATGCAGCCCTTCCCCGGAAGCCGGCAGACCTGCCGCCTCCTCAACGGACGCGATCACATCGTCAAGCTGCACCTTCCGGATGGCCTGTACATTCTCATTCTCCGAGTCAGAAAGCTGATCCAGCACCTCACCGACCGTGATGCCTCCTTTGATCTCGGAGTCTTTCATTTTCGTAATCGCATTCCACACGGTTACCATGGGACGGTGATTGTAGTCCGACTGCGCGGCGATCACCTTCAGCGCAGGGTTTGAGACCGTCAGCATGGTAAGGGGCCTGCACCACTCCGGCAGAGCCAGCATCCCCCCGGAGAACACCAGCTGGAAGATCAGCAGGAACGGCATGATCGTCATGGCTGTTGTACTGTTCTTCGCAATAGTAGAGATCCAGAGCGCCATCATATCAGACGCATAAGTGATCAAAAAGACCGAGACCGCGAAATCCACGATAAACCACTGGGTAAACAGCCCCTGATCGGGATACCGGATGCCGGCGACCCGCGTCACATATACCGTGATGATCGTCTGGAGCAAACAAAGCAGCGCCTGATACACCATGTGGGAAAAGACATATGAGGTGATATGCATGCCCGAACGGTGCATCCTTTTGATCACATCCCTCTCCCTGCAGATCACCTGGACGGAGTTGAAGCATCCGTTCCAGATTCCCACGCAGGCCAGGGCAAAGGCGCCCATCAGGGAGCCTTCCATATTGACGAACATGTTCTTGCGGATCACCATTCCCACGAGGCCCGCGATCAAAGCAGACATGGGAAGCACCTTCCAGTCGCTCTGGTAAATAAACATGCGCAGCTGCTTGCCCAGAAAAATCGGAATCTGAGCGATACGTCCCCTGTGGCGCACCAGAAACTGCTGATCGATCATCGCCTTCTTATCAGCCATACTGCACCTCCGCATACTTCATCACATATTCATCCGCCAGTCCGTCTCCGCCTTCTTCCTTACGGTTCACGCGCTTCACGATCTTTTCCATGCTGTCTGACTGGAAGAACTTCTTCGCGTCCTCAATGCTGCCATACCAGGCAAGCCTTCCGGTGCGGGCACTGTCCTTCGCCAGGACGATCACATCATCGAAAAGATCGATGACACGATCCGGCGTATGTGTGATGACGATGACGATCTTCCCTGTATCAGCGATCTTGCGAAGCTGCTCAAACAGTTCCCTCGCCATGACACCGTCCAGCCCGGAATCCGGCTCATCCAGGATAAACAGGGACGGATTGGACAAAAACTCCATCGAGATGGAAAGCCGCTTCTTCTGGCCTCCGGAAAGCTTCTCCACCAGATTGTTCCTCACCGGAAGAAGCCCGAAGATCTCCATCACCTCCTCCACCCGCTTCTTTCTTTGCTCGGAATCGACATCCATCGGCAGCCTCAGCCGGGCGGAATCCATCAGCGTATTCCACACCGTGTCCTTCCCCTGCATCATCTCTGTCTGGGGAACAAAGCCGACTTCATACTGCATATGCTTATACTGCGTATACATGTTCGTTCCATTCAGCATAACCTCCGCGTTCGCCTTCTCATAGCCGTTCACGGCGTTGATGAATGTCGTCTTTCCGGCACCTGAGCCCCCAAGCAGAAGCACCATATGTCCCTGGGGGATTGACAGGTGGATATCCCGAAGCAGCACCTTCTTCTGGAAAAACTCTGT
This sequence comes from uncultured Clostridia bacterium, assembly GCA_946405675.1. Lineage (GTDB taxonomy): Bacteria > Bacillota > Clostridia > Lachnospirales > Lachnospiraceae > Porcincola. The sequence goes on along the minus strand of CAMJIC010000104.1, from coordinate 415 downwards.
GACCGTGCGGTCCTTCAGGTTCACCGTAAGTCCCTGGTCCAGGACCCCTGCCGAGCCATGAGCCGCAAGCCGCTCCATCTCCTCACGAAGATCCTCCACCTTCCATCTGGGCTGGTATTTATTCACGAAGCCCCAGATCAGGACCGGAATCCAGCTAAGGAACTCCGTCCAGCACAGCCAGAGCCATCTTTTCCTGAGTCCATACACCTGAATCAGGCCGCTGAACACGCGGAGCGCGAAAACCCAGCGCACCAGCTCCAGGCTCAGCCGTATGATCAGAATGGCGACCACCAGCGAAGAAAGATCCTCGACCTTAATGCTTCCGTTGGTGAGAATCAACATCAGAATGTCTGACATATCAAGCGCAAAGGAGATTACGCAGTAGTTCCGTCCCTCCGGTTCCCGGTGGGCGCAG
>CAMJIC010000103.1 GCA_946405675.1 uncultured Clostridia bacterium | reverse complement strand
CTAGCAGGCTTTCGGGCGGTCAGAGGGGCTTTGATGGTGTGACTTGCAATAAGGATTTATCCCTGCCGCCAACGTCCTGTGAGTGCAATTTCATTCCGAAAATTGTGGACAGACCGCAGGGAACAGCCAGTTGACGGTATGAAAGAGGAAGGAAGAGGGAGAAGACAGGATGGCAAAGGAAACATGGAAGACGCAGTCATTTTGGAGCCTTCCCGTCTATACGGGAGATGTGTCTGGGGTGTGTTCTGCCCTGTATGAGCTTGGGGGCATGGTCGTGATGCATGATCCCTCCGGCTGCAATTCCACCTACAATACCCATGATGAGATCCGGTGGTCGGAAATGGAAAGCCTGATCTTTTTGTCAGGCCTGACCCAGATGGATGCCATCACCGGCAATGACAGCAGGCTGATCCGGGATATCGAAGAATGCGCAAAAGAGTTCCATCCGGCTTTTATCGCAATCGCCAATTCCCCTGTCCCGTGGCTGATCGGGACAGATTTCCGTGCCATCTGCGCGCAGGTGAACGCAAGAACCTCGATCCCTTGCTTCCACGTGGAAACGAACGCGATGCACGATTATACCGCAGGAGCCGCGCAGGCATTCCGGCAGCTTGCCAGGATGCTCGTCCCCGCACCAGGCAAAGACAAGCCGGATATCGACCGGCTCCGGCTCCGAAGGAGTGTGCCCGCCGCAGACGAAAGGATCCGTGTCAACATCATCGGCATGACACCCCTTGACTTTACAGCGCCTGGTGAGTCGAAGCAGCTGCGCCTTCTTCTGGAGCAGAACGGGTTTGAGGTGGTGAGCTCCTGGGCCATGGGATGCACGCTGGAAGAGCTGAAGAGGTCTCACCTTGCGGATGCCAATCTGGTGGTATCCTCCTGCGGGATCGAAGCTGCCAGATGGCTGGAGGAGACCTTCGGGATGCCATATGTTGCAGGGATCCCCTGCGGAGCTTTCGCGCCTGTCCTCTATGAAGCGCTGGAAAAAGCTGCCCGTGATGGAAGGAGCAGTGTCCCGTACCTGGAGGTCATGAGCCGGACCCAGGGAAGGAAAGGGGGCAGATGCGTGGCAGGGGAACCGGTCACGATGGGTTCCCTTGCCGCAGACAGGATCCTCACGGATCATGAGCCTTGCAGCCTGGTTCCCCTGACGGAAACCGTGAGGGGACTGGTCCCGGATCAGACAGTCCGTCCGGCAGGAGAACTGCAGATCAGGGAGGCGCTTGGCTGCTATGACGCGGTATGCGCCGACCCCATGCTGGCGGATGCCTGCAGGGAAGGGGCACAGTTTGAAGAACTGCCGCATTTTGCCCTGTCCGGGAGGATGTACCTCAACCGGATTCAGTCTCATTTTACGTGAAATAATGACCGCGACGGAGCGGAGATGTTAACCCGCCGGATACGGAAATGGAGTGATTTAAGCTGGAGAAGGCGCACAACAAGACATTTTACTGTATGGTTTATCGTAAGGATAGGAGGATATCATGGGAACGTATCTGAATCCTGGAAAAAGGAGCTTTCAGATGGCGGTTAATTCCGAGCTGTTTGTAGACAAAACTGAAATGATTCAGTATCTGAATACTGTGGTAAATACAGAACAGAGATTTGTCAGCGTTTCCCGTCCCCGCAGATTCGGAAAAACCATGGCGGCAGATATGATCTGCGCTTATTATGACAGGGAAGCGGACAGCAGGGAACTGTTTGAAAAAAGAAAAGTGTCCAGGTGCCAGCCGAGTCAGATTAGAGACAGAACGATCAGATGGGATGAATATCTGGGGCATTTCGATGTGATACGTCTTGTGATGACAGATTTTTTGAATCGGGAGCATAAGATTGAAGATGTAATTGCCTTAATCAGGAAACGTGTTCTGGATGAGCTTGAGGAAACCTATCCGGATACAAAGTATGATCCCGCTGATTTTGTTTTCAGCTTTGACAGATTCTACAGAAAGTCCGGCAGACAGTTTGTGATCGTCCTTGATGAGTGGGACGCGGTTTTCAGAGAATGGCAAGACGATCAGAACGGACAGAAAAGATATCTTGATTTCCTCAGAGACTGGCTGAAGAACAAGCCATATGTCGCCCTGGCTTATATGACCGGGATTCTTCCGATCAAAAAGTATGGAAAGCATTCCGCCTTGAATATGTTTGATGAGTATTCTATGATCGCTCCTATGCAGCTGGCATCATATACAGGGTTTACTGAAAACGAAGTCCTGGAGTTATGCAGGAGATATGGACGGGATTTTAAAAAAATCAAGGACTGGTATGACGGCTATGAGTTATGTGATGTTATACCGCCGGATCCTGATCACGCAATGCTGACTGAAACCGGATATTCACCTGTTGCAAAAAGGTATGCCTTATACAGTCCGTTGTCTGTTGTGAAGGCTGTTCTCACCGGCCGCATCATGAACTACTGGAACAAAACAGAAACGTACGAGGCTCTGGCAGAGTATATTCGGATGGATTATGACGGGCTGAAGGATGCCGTAGCACTTCTGATGGATGGAGGCAGACTGAAGATCGATACTTCCGCCTATCAGAACGACATGACCACCTTCCACAGCAGGGATGATATTCTGTCTCTTCTCATCCACCTCGGTTACCTGGGATATGACGATGAAACTGGCGAAGTCTTTATTCCCAACAAAGAGATCCTGGATGAATTCAAAACATCCACGAAAGGAGAAGAATGGGCGGAAGCATTCGAAGCATTCAAAACATCACAGGAGCTGGTAAAGGCCACTTGGGAAAAGGATGCGGAGAAGGTCGCCAGGCTGCTGGAGAAAACCCACAACCGTGCCGGAAATAAAACCTACAACGACGAGGCGGCGCTCAGTTACGCGGTCCAGTTGGCCTACTATGCCGCAAGGAAGTACTACACGATCATCCCGGAGCTGGACTCGGGCAAAGGATATGCGGATATCGTGTTCTTACCCGCCCCGGGGTATTTAAATGTTCCTGTACTGGTGGTTGAACTGAAGTATGACAAGACTCCGGAAGGTGCCATTTCCCAGATCAAAAGGCAGGAATATCCGGACAGACTGGAGCACTATAAAGGGAACATTCTCCTTGTTGGGATTAACTACGACAAGGATGCTCCGAATGACAAACCTGATTTCAAGCATCACACCTGTGTGATTGAAGAGGCATGAAGTTTGAGCAGACGCCGGTAAGGGCCACATGATGTCGGGTGAGAAATGACAGGATATAATATTATGGGTATGAATGATTCGCCGCGCAGCGTGCGGCTGCACATAGGTTTTTTTGGATGCAGGAATGCAGGGAAATCGAGTCTGGTGAACGCTCTGACAAACCAGCAGATGTCCGTTGTTTCCCAGGTTGCGGGAACGACCACGGATCCGGTATCCAAGTCCATGGAGATCCTTCCGGCAGGGCCGGTGGTCATCACGGATACGCCCGGGTTTGATGATGAAGGGGGACTTGGGAAGCTCAGGGTGCAAAGAACCAGGGAGATCCTTGGCAGGTGTGATCTTGCTGTCCTCGTCGTGGATGCTTCCATGGGGATCAGGCAGGCTGACAGAGAACTGCTTGGTCTGTTTGGAGCACATCAGGCTCCATGCATCCTGGTCTGGAACAAGGCGGATCTGGTTTCCCCGGAGGACAGGCCATCCCTTCCTGCCGGCTCGGGCCTTATGGGGCAGATCCATGTCAGTTCGGTCACCGGTGAAAATATCACCGCGCTCCGGGAGCTGATCGGCCAGGCGGCAAAGAAGGAAGAGAGCCATCGGCAGAACCACCTGGCCGGGGACCTGATCTCTCCGCTGGACCTGGTGCTCCTGGTCATTCCCATTGATGAATCTGCTCCAAAGGGGAGGCTCATCCTTCCCCAGCAGCAGGTGCTCAGGGACGTGCTGGACCACGGCGGCCAGGCGCTTTGCGTGAGGGAAGAGGAGCTGGATGAGGCCATTGCCCACCTGCCGTACCCCCCTTCGCTGGTGGTTACCGACAGCCAGGCCTTTGCCCATGTGGCGAAGGTAGTGCCGGACGAGATCCCCATGACTTCATTCTCCATCCTGATGGCACGCTATAAGGGTGCGCTCCTTTCCCAGCTTCAGGGAATCCGTGCGTTGAAGAACATACAGGACGGTGACAGGATCCTGATCGCGGAGGGATGCACCCACCACAGGCAGTGCGGAGACATCGGAACGGTGAAGCTTCCGGCATGGATCCGTTCCTTCACGGGGAAAGAACCCATCTTTGAGACCTCCTCCGGGCTTTCATTTCCCGAAGACCTGGGGCGATACCGGCTGATCATCCACTGCGGAGGCTGCATGCTGAACGAAAAGGAGGTCAGGGAACGGAACAGGCGGGCGGCCATGGCTCATGTGCCCATCACCAATTATGGGATGGCCATCGCCTTTCTGCATGGGATCCTGGAGCGGGCTCTTAGGCCGATCCCGGAAGCGCAGGAAGAAAAATGAGGATCACAGGCGGTGGAGAATGAACGAACCATACAGGCCGATGAGAATGGGAAGATCCCGGGAAGAAGGATGAGGAGTACAGGCCGATGGAAATGAACGGATCGAACACAAACAGATCGGGCAGGAGCGGCTCAGACAAAAACGGATGGGACATAAACAGACCGGGCAGAAGCGGTTCAGACAAAAGCGGATGGGACATAAACAGATCGGATACAAACGGATCGAACATGGAACGGATCCGTCGGCTGAGGGAGGCGCAGACGCTGGGACGCGAGGATATGAGGATCCTTCTTCAGACAATGAACCCGGAGGAGGAAGAATACCTGTACCTTCAGGCGCGTGAGGTCTGCGCGCTGCATTACAGGAAGGACGTTTACCTGAGAGGGCTGATCGAATTCAGCAGCTATTGTAAAAATGACTGCTACTACTGCGGCCTGAGACATTCCAACGCAAAGGCAAAAAGGTATCGTCTGAGCGAGGAACAGATCCTTGACTGCGCAGGGCGCGGATATGACCTGGGCTTTCGGACAATTGTGCTACAGAGCGGGGAGGATCCGTACTATACGGATGAACGGATCTGCTCTATTGTATCAGGGATCAAGCGGATGCATCCGGACTGCGCGGTGACCTTGTCCATCGGAGAGAAGAGCAGGGAGAGCTACCAGAAGTATTATGATGCCGGCGCAGACCGCTATCTGCTGCGCCATGAGACTTCCAATCCCGCGCATTACCGTCACCTGCATCCGGACAGGATGACCATTGAAAACCGTAAACGATGCCTGAATGACCTGAAAGATATCGGATATCAGGTCGGATGCGGGATCATGGTGGGATCTCCGGGACAGACGATGGATCATGTGCTGGAGGATCTGGAATATATGGCACAATTTCAGCCCCATATGGTGGGGATCGGTCCCTTCATCCCCCACCAGGACACCCCGTTTGCCCGGGAAGCGAAAGGAAGCGTGAGAGATACGCTTCATCTGCTTGCCGTGATCCGGCTGATGCTCCCGAAGGTACTGCTGCCGGCGACCACAGCCCTTGGGACGGTTGATCCCGTGGGAAGGGAGAAGGGGATCCTTGCCGGTGCGAACGTGGTAATGCCGAACCTTTCCCCGCCGGATGTGCGGGGAAAATACCTGCTCTATGACGGAAAGATCTGCACAGGGGATGAGGCCGCAGAATGCAGGGTATGTATGGAAAAAAGAATGGAGCGGATCGGATACCGGATCCAAAGCGGCAGAGGGGACTGGTGCGGACTCCTGAAAGAAGAGGGGACTGGTGCGGACTCCTGAAAGAAGAGAGGACTGGTGCGGGATATATGAACGAAAAGCAGAACAGATACCGTGCGGCTTTGTTTGACCTGGATGGGACGCTGAATGATTCAGGTCCCGGCATCATGAATTCCGTCCGGTATTCATTGAAGAAGCTGGGATACGAGGATCTGCCGGACGAGACCCTGAGGCGCTTCGTCGGGCCTTCCCTGGTTTATTCCTATACAACCTGGTGCCACATGAGCGAGGAGGAGGCCAGGAAAGCGGTGGAAGCATACCGGGAGTGCTATCATGCCGGGGAATGCTTCAACCTGAAGATCTATGACGGGATCCTTCCTTTGTTAGGTTACCTGAACCGGGCAGGGATCAGATGCGCGGTAGTCACCTCCAAGCCGCAGAACGCTGCCGGAAAGATCCTGGAGCACTTTGATATGCTCAAGCATTTTGACACGGTGGCCGGCCCTGACCCGGACGATCCATCCAATCAAAAGAGCGTCCTGATCCAAAGAGCGCTGAAGACACTGAACCTTCAGCCTGAGGACTGCGTGATGGTGGGAGACACCAGGTATGATATCATTGGAGCCAGAGAGGCAGGCTGTGACAGCATCGGCGTGACATACGGGTATGGAACGAAAGAAGAGCTTGTGGAGAATGGCGCGACATACCTTGCCGGATCCCCTCAGGAGATCCGGGATCATCTTTTCCGGAAAGTGACAAACAGCTTTGCGAGGGTAAAGTAGCTGTTAAGACTATGGAAGAGCTGGAGGCTACCAGATCTGTGCCATGAAATGGCAGAACTGGTTCTGGACAGGAAGGTTGGCGGGATCGTTAAGATCAACAGACAGAAACCTGTCGAGATCACAAGCGATGGGCGAGGAGTCCGGTTTGATGTGTACATGAAGGACGATACCAGCACTATTTACAATATCGAGATGCAGACAGGAGAAGTGAAGAATCTTCCCTACCGTGCAAGGTATTACCAGGGGATGATCGACCTTGACCAGATGGCGCGAGGGGCAAAATTTGAGGACATGAAGACTACCTTTATCATCTTCATCTGCCTGGATAACCCTTTTCCGGAGATCGGACTTCACAGATATACTTTTTTTAATGCGTGTGCGGAAGTCCCGTACATGGAGTTGGGAGATGGCTCGTATAAGGTCATCCTGTCCACGAAGGGTAAACAGGATGATGTCTCAGAGGATTTGCATCTGAAAGCGTTTCTGGAATATGTTGCCGGGAAAGAGCCTGCATCCGACTTTACATCAAGGCTTGATGCAAAGGTAAGAGAAGCCCGGGAGCATAGGGAATGGAGGAAGGAGTATATGACACTGTTGGAAAGAGATGAGCGTATGCGCGAGGAAGGCCGTGAAAAAGGCAGAGCGGAAGAACGGATCAATACCAGACGGGAAGCAGCACGCGCAGATGCCGCAGAAGAAGAGTTGATGCGTATGAGGGCAAAGCTGGCAGCCTATGAGGATAAATATGGTCCCAGCGATTTGTGATATGTAAGCGTATTTTTCAGATCTCAAGGCGCAGGAGTGTCCATCTCCTGCGCTATAATCGTATGGGCCATCAGTATTTTGCTCAGTATGGGAAATCAGATAATGACGTGGCAGAATATGCAGGAAAGGGGTAAGACATATGAAGCGGCGGATCGCGATTGGCGGGCAGGACTTTGAAAGCCTGCGTGTGAACGGCGACTTTTATGTGGATAAGACAGAATTTATCCGGGAATGGTGGCAGGGCAGGGATGCCGTGACGCTGATCACCCGCCCGCGGCGTTTCGGAAAGACCATCAATATGTCCATGCTGAACTGTTTCTTTTCCAACCAATATGCCAGCCGGGGAGACCTCTTTGAAGGCCTGCAGGTCTTCAAAGACGCGGATATGAAGGAGCAGCAGGGAAAATGGCCTGTGATCTTCCTGAGCTTCGCGGGAGTAAAAGGATGCACATTCAAAAGCACCCTTTATCAGATGAAATCAATGCTTTTCAAAGCATTTCAAAGCATTTGCCAGATTCCCTGAACTGTACCGTTCGGAGCGGTTTGAAGCCGGTGAGCGGAAGGCATTGCTGAAAATAGATGAAGATATGTCGGATGACGCTGCAGCGCTGTCGCTGAATCTATTGTCCTCGCTCCTGGAAAAACAGTATCAGAAGAAGGTCCTGATTCTCCTGGATGAATACGACACGCCTTTACAGGAAGCGTATGTGAACGGATACTGGGATGAACTGGCGGCATTTACCAGAACCCTGTTCAACAACGCCTTTAAGACGAATCCATCCCTGGAGCGGGGAATCATGACGGGAATCACCCGGGTCAGCAAGGAATCCGTTTTTTCCGACCTGAACAATCTGGATGTAGTGACGACAACCTCGGACAAGTATGCGACGGCCTTCGGCTTTACGGAGGAGGAGGTTTTCGCGTCGCTGGATCAGCAGGGCTTCGGAGAAGTGGTGATGGAACCAAAGGATATCAAGAAACCGGCAGCAATCCTGGAATTCAAAGTCCTGAATGCCCGGCGTGGGGAGAAGACCCTCGAGGATACTGTGGAAAATGCATTGAAGCAGATAGAGGAGAAACGATACGAAGCGGATCTGATAGACAGGGGCATTCCGGAAGAAAACATTCTGAAGTACGGGTTCGCATTTCATGGAAAGGATTGCCTGATCCGAAAAAAGTGAGCAAATATCATTGACGGCGGATTTTCAACAGTGAACAATGAACATGGCTGATAGGTACAAATATTTTTTGA
>CAMJIC010000102.1 GCA_946405675.1 uncultured Clostridia bacterium | reverse complement strand
GAAAGATCCCTGTCAGATGCAGTATCCCCGAGTCCTGCCTCCTGGCAGCGCTCTGTCAGCCATTCCTTTACCTTCATCTTATGCGTCCTTTCTTATGCGTCCTTTCCTCCCTTGCCGGTGTCCTGTCTCAGCAGCCTGCGCCGCCTAAGGATCTGTCGCGAAATAGCTTGCACATCTCACTTATCTTTTCATCCGATTGCACAGGTCAAAAATCAATCACATAATTAAGCCTCAGGTATCTTCCTCCTGCTTCAGCCTGCCGGCAACACCCGCCGGGGTCAGCCGTCTTCCATCCTGCCGCTCCCGCCTCTGCACATCCATACGGATCAGCTGATAGATCGTGGCCGTCACGGGAACCGCCAGAACCATGCCCAAAACACCGCCGATCCCGCCGCCGACCGAAACGCAGGCCAGCACCCAGATCCCGGGAAGCCCCAGGGATGTTCCTACAATCCGCGGGTAAATGAGATTATCCTCAATCTGCTGCAGGCAGAAGATAAAGATCAGAAATTCCAATGCCTTCACCGGACTGACCGACAGGCACATCAGCGCTCCGACACCGGCCCCCAGGTAGCATCCCAGCACCGGAATCAATGCCGTGACACCGATCACCGCCCCGACCATGCCCGCGTACGGAAGACGGAAGATCCACATGCCGATCCCGCACAAAGCGCCGATGATGATGGCTTCCCCAACCTGCCCGACGATGTAGTTATGGAAGCTGCCATCCGCCACATGGACCAAAGGCCTGATCTTCGCCACCCATCCATCGCTCAGATAAGCATGAAACACCCTTGTGAACTGTCTGCCAAGTCTTTCCTTTTCCAGCAGAATATAAATGGAGAAAATGAACCCCATAAAGCCGATCATAAAGGCCGATGTAAACGATCCGATGATCCCGGTCACACTGCTCAGCCCGGCAGACATGCTTGCGCCGTTGCTCAAAAAACGCAGCACTCCCTCTACCAGGGCTTCATAGTCCAGCTTGCGGACCGCATCCTGGATCCCCTCCGGCAGCAGCTTCATGATGTTTTCATTTTTGGACAGATCCTGCAGTATGCCGGGAACCTTGTCCTTGATGACGGTAACCGCCTCCATTAACTGGGGCAGCACAATGCCGAGCAAAAGAACAGCGGCACCCAGCACTGTCGCGATCGCGCCGATCAGGCAGACGGCCCTGCGTGTCTTAATGACCCATGCCTGGTCCGCATGCCTCCTGAAATAGTGTTTTTCATACACACTCATCAGGATATTGACCATGTAAGCAAGGGCTATCCCGATGAACAGTGGGGCTGACGCCTTGACCGCTCTTCCAAGCAGGCCAAGCAGCGGGCGCCACCAGGTAATCGCCACGTACAGGAGGAAAGCAGCAACGCCAACCCGCAGGCATGTCTTCCTCGAAATACTGATCACGATCTTCCTGCGTGTATCCTGTTCTCCCATCTGTCTTCCTCCCGTATTGGTCCGGCAAACATAACCCTTTCCCGGAATGGGCCAATCAGGTGATGTCTCCGGCGTCTTCCTCTTCCTTCCTGGAAGCCTCATCCAGCAGCTTCTTCGCGGCTACCAGCTTCGTGCACAGCGCAAGAACCATCGTTGCTGTCTTCAGGTCCTCCAGCGGCGGGAAGGACGGCGCTACGCGGATGTTGGAATCATAGGGATCCTTTCCGCCCGGCCACGTCGCTCCCGCAGGCGTGAGCACAACGCCTGCCTTGGCACACTTGCTTACGACCTCCTTCGCGCAGCCCTCCATCGTGTCATAAGAGATGAAATAGCCGCCCTTCGGCTTCGTCCAGGACGCGATCCCAAGCCCATCCAGTTCCTTAGCGAAAATGTCCTCAACCGCCTCAAATTTCGGCCGCAGGATATCCGCATGCTTCTTCATGTGCTCCACCATGCCGTGGATATTTCCAAAGAACCTGACATGGCGCAGCTGGTTTACCTTGTCATGGCCGATGGTCTGAACCTTCAGCTGTCCGCGAATATCCTCCAGATTGTTCAGGGAAGCGGCGAGCACCGCGATCCCGCTGCCCGGGAAGGAAATCTTCGAGGTTGACGCAAACTTATATACCATGTCCGGATTACCGGCACGCTTGCATTCCTGCAGGATCTCAACCACCCTGTCCTGATCCAGGTCATAGAGATGGTGCACCGTATACGCATTGTCCCAATAAATCCGGAAATCCTTTGCCGCAGGCTTCAGGCGCGCCATCCGCATGACCGTCTCATCCGAGTAGGAATTGCCCGTGGGATTCGAATACTTGGGGACACACCAGATTCCCTTGATCGTCTCATCCTCCGATACCAGCTTCTCGACGATATTCATATCCGGTCCTGTCGGCAGCATGGGAACCGGAACATTTTCAATCCCAAAATACTCCGTGATCCGGAAGTGCCTGTCATATCCCGGGACGACGCACAAAAACTTCACCTTGTCCAGCTTGCACCATGGCGTATTCCCCATGACGCCATGGCTGTAGGAACGCGAGATCTGGTCATACATCACATTCAGAGAGCTGTTACCGTAAATGATCAGGTGATCCTTCGGTACCTCCATCATATCCGACATCAACTGCAGTGCCTCCGGAATCCCGTCCAGCACGCCATAATTCCGGCAGTCGGTCCCATCCTCACAGCGAAGGTCTGATTCAGAATTCAGCACATCCATCATGCCCATGGAAAGATCCAGCTGCGCAAGGCTCGGCTTCCCCCGTGACATGTTCAGGTTCAGGTCCAGCTCCTGCGCCTTTTTGTATTCCTTCTTCAGTTCTCTGTACAGCGCCGTAAGTTCCTCTTTTGTCATCTCTGAATATGGCTTCATATTTTTATAACACTCCTGATCTTGTTCCATATAACTGTTCAGAGCCTGTTCTGAACAGTTACATTACCATTACACGCCTGCTCCTGCCCACAAAAACAGCCCTGCAATCCCGGCAGGAATCGCAGAGCCACTTTCATGCACGCAGTCACAACCTAAAATAATCTCACCGCGCGATTCGCCTTGATCCCTCCTTATTTCAGGAAATCCTTCACTCTCGCGTACACGCCTTCGCCATCCAGCTGATGCTTGTGCAGAAGCTGCGCAGCCGTTCCGGATTCGCAGAATACGTCATTGACACCGATGCGCGTCATCTTCGTCGGAAGCTTCTCGCCCAGCACCTCCGCGACAGCTCCGCCCAGTCCTCCGAGGATGGAATGCTCTTCCACGGTAACGACCTTTCCTGTCTTCTTCGCGCTGTTCAGGATGATCTCCTCATCCAGCGGCTTGATCGTATGGATATTGATGACTTCTGCGCTCACGCCTTCCCCTGCCAGCTTTTCAGCCGCCTCAAGCGCGGAGGCCACGCACAGGCCCGTCGCGACAATCGTCACATCCTTGCCTTCCCGCATCAGGATGCCCTTTCCGATCTCAAAGCTGTAATCCGGACGGTCATTGATCACCGGAACCGCATATCTGCCAAATCTCAGATAGACCGGGCCTACATATTCATACGCAGCCTTCACCGCCGCCACTGCCTCAATATCATCCGACGGATTAAGGATTACCATCCCCGGGATCGTCCGCATCAGCGCGATGTCCTCGTTGCACTGGTGGGTCGCGCCGTCCTCTCCGACGGAGACCGAAGCATGGGTCGCACCGATCTTGACATTCAGGTGCGGGTATCCGATTGAATTGCGGACCTGCTCAAAAGCGCGTCCGGCCGCAAACATCGCGAAGGATGAGGCAAAAACAATCTTTCCTGTCGTAGCCATGCCCGCGGCGATGCCCATCATGTCTGCTTCCGCGATCCCGCAGTCGATATGGCGGTCCGGGAATTCCTTCTTAAACATTCCGGTCTGGGTCGCACCCGCCAGGTCTGCGTCCAGGACATACAGGTTCTCATGCTCTTTTCCAAGCTCCACGAGCGCTCTGCCGTAGGAGGCTCTGGTAGCAACCTTCTTTACTTCTGCTGGCATAATGCTTCCTCCACTTTCTTCAGATCTTCCATCGCGACTGCATACTGCTCATCATTCGGGGCCTTTCCATGCCATCCGGCCTGGTTCTCCATAAAGGAAACGTTCTTGCCCTTGACCGTCTTGAGGATGATCGCTGTCGGCTGTCCCTTTGTCTCCCGCGCTTCCTTGAAGGCTGCCCGGATCTGATCTACATCATTGCCGTCCGCAACATTGATCACATGGAAATTAAACGCTTCAAACTTCTTATCGATCGGATACGGAGAACAGACCTCATCAATCGCTCCGTCGATCTGCAGATTGTTGTTGTCAACGATCACGCAAAGATTATCCAGCTTGTGGAATCCGGCGAACATGGATGCCTCCCAGACCTGCCCTTCCTGGATCTCGCCATCGCCAAGAAGCGTATAGGTTCTCCATCCGTATCCTGACAGCTTTGCGGAAAGCGCCATGCCCACCGCAGCGCTGATCCCCTGGCCCAGGGATCCTGAGCTCATGTCAACTCCAGGCGTCTCCTGCATGCAGGGATGTCCCTGCAGATAGGATCCCAGATGCCTGAGGGTCGGCAGATCCTCTACCGGGAAATATCCCCTGTTTGCAAGCGTGCTGTACAGGGCGGGCGCATTGTGCCCCTTTGAAAGAACAAAACGGTCACGATCTTCCTTCTTCGGATCCTTCGGATCGATGTTCATCTCGTCAAAATACAGAACCGTCATCACGTCCGCGGCAGAGAGCGATCCGCCCGGATGCCCTGCCTTTGCACCATGGACCGCTGTCACAATGCCCTTGCGAACTTCGTTCGCCATCAACTGCAGCTCAAGAGTGGTCATTTTCCAGCAACCTCCTTTTCTTCAGACCAAGTGGTCCGATCCGTTCCACATACCCGAAAACCGTCATCGCATCAAAAAGCCCTCTTCCATGCCGGAAAACAGGAGTATTCTCAGGACGGAGCCTGCGCGCGCAGTTCTTCATGCTGCCTGACACTCCGAAACGGGTCGTACACCATACCTTCATGTTCTTATTAAATCATAAAAACGGCTCTGGGTACAGAGCCGTTTTTCGATCTTTCTGATGCATGCTGCAAAGTGTTACATGCCACACCCCTGCCAGGCGGCGGGCCTGCGGGCTTGCCCGCTCATGCCCAATTCCCGCTCAGCCCGGACGCAGATCATAACGCCAGGCATGCACCTGTTCACTTCTTCGTCCTGACCTTAGCCGCCGGGCTCCATCTGGAATAGACCCCCTGCCCATCCGACAGCCGGACGCGGACATAATAATACCGGTTCTTTTTCAGTCCCTTCAAAGTGGTCTTGCCATTCTTCTGGGTAACCTTCCACCTCGGGACCGCCCTTGTCCCGACACCGGTCTGGAACGAAGGATCGGTGCTGTACTGCACCTCAACCACCTGCATATTCGGCCAGAACGGACGCAGGCTCATCTTTGCGCGGAATTTTGTCCAGTCAATGATGAGCTTCCTGTTCTTCGCCGCCTTCACAGACGGCTTCGCAACCACCACCTGGGTATTGATGGATGCGCGGACAATGCGCTCCTGCGGGCCTGTCTTTGTATTCTGCCAGTCCGCATACTGGTCGCAGACCCAGACCACCGAATCAGCATTCGGAATCGCCGGCGGTATAATGTCCAGGCCATAATCTACAGTCTGGGACGCGATCACCGTGCCGCCCGCGTCAACAAACGAGTAGTTATAGTCGAACGTATGGATCGTAACCGTCTTAACCGCGGATGTCCCGGACTGCCGGACTCCCACATTATAATCTGACGCTGCGTTTGCATCCGGGTTTACAACGAGATACCATTTCCCGTCTTTTGACGTAAGCTGAACATTCTTGCCGACGGAATCAAGGGTAAAGCCTGTGTTCTGCACCGGCCATCTCGCGCCGTAGCAGTCATACGCGACGCCCGGGGTGATCCCAAGGTCATATGTTGCAGCAGCGTTTCCTGTCGGGGCATTGAAAGTCCCGGAGCCTGTCACCTTCAGCTCCGTCACGCCGGCGATGTAAGGAGCCTTGCATCCGGCTTCAAAATAGCTGTCCGTCCTCTGCAGGCGATCTATGCCCTCTGAGGTCGCCTTGTTGGTGGAGGCATCAACCCAGCTGGTGAAATAAGGATATTTCGAACCAGCGGGAGCCATATGGTTGAAATGCAGGTTGGAACAGATCATTGTGCCTGCCTTTGTCCCAACACCTGCGCCAAATGACCCCTTCCAGAGGGTCGCCGAGTTCGAGACGCCGTTCTTTGTGACAGGAGACGAAGCGGTAACATCCACCCTCGTCATATGATACTCGCCCGGAGCCGCCTGGGTGCCATAGACGAAAAGCTTCACGTACATGGGCGGCCCTTCCAGCGATACCGTCTCCCACTGAGCGCCCTCTGTTTCGGCCGCCGTATCGATCGTTTCGGTCCAGGCGGAGCCGGAATATCCACTGCCGTCCGGCATCCAGTATCCAATCTCAATCTTGTTCCTGGCATCCGCATTTTTCTCCTCAACCGTCCAGTAGACCGTCACAGAGTACTTCGTATGCATATCCACGTCGGCAGCCTGCGCACGCCCCGATCCGCAAACTGCAAGGATCATCAGAACCGGCAGAAGCAGCGCCGGTATCCATCTCCATCTTGCAGAAACATTCTCTCTCATAAACAATTTCCTCCTTTCAGCCACTCTGTTTTCTGGCTTCTTAATTGTATCCTTCGGACTTCCACGCCCCTGACCTATAACTTCGAAGCGGTTCAGAAGTTTTCGTTCTGAACTACTGTTATTATTCTATCATTCATTGATCCTTTCTGGCAAGCCCTCCCATTCAGCTGCCATTCGTGCCGGCCAGGAACCGGATGAAATCATCTCCGGGAAGAGGCTTTGAAAAATAATACCCCTGAATATAATCGCCGGACATAGAGATCAATGTATCCAGCGCGTTCTTTGTTTCCACACCTTCGATTACACCCTGTTTCTTCATGTCATGCATCATCTGGACCGTATTGCGCATGATCAGGCTGCATCCAGTTTACTTTTCCCAATATTCAGAATAGTTGATCATTCAGAAAAAATCAACCACAGACGCCCACATCAGACACAAGCAGCTTTTGTACGGATCAATCGCTGACAGAAGCAGCATAAACTGCCCAAAAGAAAAGGCGCCAATGCTCAATTTGCATCAGCGGCCTTTATTTACCATATTGCTCGAATAATATTATTCCTCGGTTCCATTTTCAGATCCATCATTGATGCAGTCAGCAAGATCGTCAAGAAATTCCTGCAGTCTTTCTTTCGTTACATGCTGCATGACAACGATATGAGAAAGATCACCGCCAAGCTTTTCGTCATAATCCGGCGCTAACATGTATTTTTCAGCAATCTCTGCAGGCGGACGCACAAAATATACTGTGTTCGACATCGGTTCAAGCCATGCTCCCCAGCCAAGCTTATCGAGTTCTGCTTTCAGCCAGGCAGCTCGATCCAGCATTCCGCATGCCTGCTCTGTGAATCCCTCTATCCCAACATGCTGGATGATCCACCAGAATTTGAGTGGTGCAATGGCTGAGCGGGAGCAGTTGATCATCGGCATGCTTCCGTTAAGATACGTGACATTGTAAGGATTCTGATTATCCTTTACCTCCATCGTGGTCAGGAAAAGGCCCGCTGGTTCATCCATGCCGAAAAACTTGTGTCCGCTGATAGCTATGGAATCGAAGGGATGCACTTTGCGGTTTACAACATCCCGATATTCCGTATAGGGAAGAAATCCTCCAAATAGCGCAGCATCCACATGCCGGTAAACCTCGATGGATGGATACTTTGCGAGCACGGCGTTCAATGCCTCCTGATCGTCAATTCCGCCTTTGAAGGTGGTGCCCATCGCATAGATCATCAAAGCCGGACGATCCTTCACAAGAAGTTTCTCGAATTCCCCGGGGATCATGCAGCCATGCTCATCCGCGGGAACAATCACAAGGTCGAGGTTCTGCAGATCGGCCAGACGCATATTGGAATAATGAGCCGCATCTGACACATACACAACAGGCTGTTTCTGAGTTAATTTTTCAAGATACTTCGACCCGAAATAGATGCCGTGATTATTCCCGTCCGTACCGCTGAACGTGACGATCCCCCATAAATCACCCGGATCAAAGCCATACAGGGGTCCGAAAAACTCAATTACTTCACGTTCAAAGTCCAGTGCGTTCAGAGAAGGATCCGTGTTGTGAAAAGGATCTCCCGCGTTGTTTACAATTGCCGTATCAAGACCGCTGTCTATGAACCACTCGTAAAAATCAGTCAGTTGTACATTCTGATTCCCCGGGAATCCAAAGCTCTGCGCTTTCTCTTCCTTAACCATGGCCGCAAACTCGTTCAGACGATCAACTGCCGGATCACTCCCGGCCTCAAGCGCATATCCGGAATTCTCCAAAAAACCACAGGCCAAAACCGTCACGAGAAGACCGTATATCGTTTTCTTTATGAATTGCAGCATCGATATCCTCCTTCTGATTCTGCATAGCATTACTCACTAAGGCACTTTATTACATGTTACGCGTCTCCCATGCTACCCCTCCTATCCTTTTGATTGCCGCTGCCCCTAACTGCAATATAATAGTTCATCCGATATCATATTCCTTGCTTCCTTTCCAAAGCATCGCCGCGTTACCTTACACTTTA
>CAMJIC010000101.1 GCA_946405675.1 uncultured Clostridia bacterium | reverse complement strand
CATTATATCGCAAGAAAGACTCTGCCGCAACGACGTGTCCCGATTCAGGAGCAATGTGCATACGTCTTTCTGTACGTTGACTTAGGCGAACGGCGAAGGTAGAATAGAGAATAGCAATACTATGCCGAACGGCGAAATTAATTCTGCTCTGAACAGATTATGCCGAACGGCATACTGGAGATGAAAACAGGATGCCCCGGAATCGGCGGCGCGATGCAGGAGGATCGAAGGATGCGCCTGATCATAAAGATAGAACAAAACGGAAAACTGATTCCGGCAGGGACAATCGAGGGAAATGACCGTCATGATGCCTGCTTTCGGTATGCGGAGGATTATTGTGAACATGGGGGAGTCCCGGTTTCAATCAGCCTGCCGCTGCAAAAGGATGCATTTTCCGCAGAACAGACGGCAGCCTTTTTTGAAGGACTCCTGCCGGAGGGATTTACAAGGCGGAGCGTGGCGCAATGGATGCATGCGGATGAGAATGATTACCTGTCCATCCTGCATGGATTGGGAAAGGAATGCCTGGGCGCGATATGCGTGCAGGAAGAAGGCGAGGAGGTAACCGCTTCCTATGAGAGGGTGACAGAAGCGCAGATCAGGGAGCTTGCCGCGGAAGGCGTTGTAAAATCGGCACAGATGGTGATCAAGTCTCATCTTTCCCTTACCGGCGCTTCCGGGAAGGCCGGGCTTTATTATGACGGTAACCATGATGAATGGTACCTGCCCCATGGAACGGCTCCCAGTACCCACATAGTGAAACAGTGCCATGTCAGGCTGGAATCGATCGTGGTCAATGAAAGGCTGTCGATGATGACAGCGGGGAAATGCGGACTCTCCATTCCGGGGAGCCGGATCCTGAACACGGGGCATGGAAAAGAGCAGGAGGTTCTCTTTGCGACCCGGCGATATGACAGGCTCGTTGATGAGGACAGCAGGATGATCGGAACACTGCCTTGCCCATACCGGCTCCATCAGGAGGATTTCTGCCAGGCGATGGGACTGCCGGCATCGGAAAAGTATGAGGGGAAGACACCTCGCTATCTCCAGGGGATGTTTGACATACTGAGAAAATATTCTTCGGATCCTGTCCGCGATCAGCTTCAGCTCTGGGATACGATTCTGTTTGACTATCTGATCGGGAATACAGATGCGCATATAAAGAATTTTTCACTTCTGTATGATAAAAATCTGAAGCGGATCCGGCTGGCTCCGGCATATGACATGATCAGTACATCTGTCTATGAACAGAGTACGCGCGACATGGCATTTCATATTGGAGATGCCAGATCCCTTGACGATATATCAAAGGAATCCTTCCGGATCGCCGCAAGGCAGGCCGGACTGGGTGAGAAGATGGGCCTTCGCCGTCTGGAAGGGATGGCTGCCCGATTCCCCGAAGCGTTGAAAGAAGCGGCCGGTGAACTGGCGGAAGGAGGCTATGGAAGGGCACAGGAGCTTGCGGACAGGATTCTTCAGACGGGGGGATGGAGCCGGATCCATAGGCTTGTCCTGCCATGAAGCAAAGATAAACCGGATATCGCCCGGCTCCAGGGGAATCGCCCGGCTCCGAAGGAGCGTGCCCGCCGCATGCCGGTTCCGAACAGTTAGCAGATGATTTGAATGGGAGCAGATTATGGTTACGGATGCAAAGTCTTTTGGGCAAATGATCCGGAAACGGAGAAAGGAACTTGGATACACCCAGGCCTTTTTATCGGATTTCAGCGGATTGAGCGTGACGTTCATCTCCGATCTGGAGAATGGCAAGAGCACGGCTGAACTGGGAAAGGCGATCTTTCTCGCGAATCTTCTCGGGCTGGACGTCATGCTGGTTCCCAGAGCCTGAACCGGAAGCCGTTTCAGAACGGATGGAGCGCGAAAGTGAATGCGGCATCAGCCGCCGGAAACCGGCTCAAACCTGGCTTCCAACGCCAAGTCTCCTGTGATGGGGAATTGGTAGGAGGGCTCATCACTGACAAGCGTGCCATTCTCATACCAGCCGGTAAAACGGCAGCCGTCAAGAGGATACGCATTGACTTTCTCATAGTCCCCGAGGAAACCGATTCCGCCTCCGTCCGTCCATCCGTATTGCGTATCATTTGTGTAAGAGCGGATCCGGCAGACAGCCCAGTGGGTATCCTGGCCTGTCATCTCTTCAGACGGCGGCATCTGATTGCCTGCGTCATCCGTCAATACGCAGGATGAGCTGGTTCCTCCTGCGAGTTCGTATGCTCTTTGGAGTTCCTCCGGCTCTGCCGCTTCGACCGACAATGTCCAGGGCTTGCCTTCCGCCAGCTTCACATCAAGATACCGCACCACACGGACCAGGCCGCGCTGATCAGAGAACTCGTCTACCTCCACCTTGCAGGCTGCATTTTCCCAGGGAATCAGGAAGAATGTACAATCCTCATCCAACGGCAGCTCGACCCACATGGTCCCATCTTCATCCGTATAAACCGCATATTCCGGCATGTCACTGATTTCGTTGCCGGATGCGTCATGCAGCGT
Organism: uncultured Clostridia bacterium; assembly: GCA_946405675.1. GTDB lineage: Bacteria > Bacillota > Clostridia > Lachnospirales > Lachnospiraceae > Porcincola. The sequence continues at coordinate 6,204 of CAMJIC010000101.1, read as the reverse complement.
CAGGCTTTCAGAGCCGCTGATCCGCAGCAGCCTGTAGTATCCGGACACAAAGCCTGAATGGTTTCCATCACCGTAATTCGGATCAAAGCTCATCAGCCAGGCCAGGCACAGTTCAGGAAAATGGTTTGTGACGATCGGTTTCAGGTTAAACGCCAGAGTAGCCACATAATCCGGATGGGCTGCTCCGAACTGAATCAGCAGATCCGAGAGCGTATCCATGACAATATGGATATCCTCCCTGGAATAGCCGGTGACACCGCACTCATTCAGGGCATCGGTCAGTGCTTTCTCCAGAATATGCAGCACATTTTCCTTGCCAAAGAGCATACTGGCAGCTGTTGCCGTTGCCAGCTCAGCTGAATTCTCTTTGAGGTGTGATGAGAAGCTATGCATCACATTCCCCGAAGCTCCGCCGCTGAACATGATTTCTATCATTTCCCTGATAACGGGCTGATACTTTTCCGTATAGATGATTCTGTCCCCGATCATCGCGGCGAGTGAAGCGACCATGCTTTTTATGAAAAATGGCTGGGTCCATGTGCTGTCCTCCTCTATGCCATTTCCCGTCAGGATGTTGATGATCGAGAGCTGTTTCATCTGGAACGCGCCAGGCGGATAATCCTTTGTCCCCTCCAGCTGATCGTAATACCGGAGCATCTTTTTCACGCTGTTTGTTTTTTTCTCATGATGATTGGAGACTGACGCGTACGGAAGGTACAGGACGGTTCCGTAATGAGTGAACCCGTATTGCGCAGACGGCATCGTGGGGGCGAGCTCCGGCACGAAGTCTCCCTGGTTGACGATGGAGAAAATATTCTGGTACCGGGCATTATGTGGATCAAGACTGATCAGTGTTCCCTGGGGACTCTCAAAACAGTACGCATACACAGTGTCGGTGCCCAGCGTAAACTGGTTGCTGATCTGTATCCCTTCATCGAGCATGGCGGCTGTCAGGTTCGTAACTGCCGCTGCGCGCGAAAAGCCGGTGATCCAGAGCTTTACATTTCCGCTGATCTGCGGATTCGACTCGGAATACTCCTGAAGGAAGGAAATGACCTTGTGCGCAGCATCCTGAAATCCCTGATGCTCATCCTTTTCGCCCATTGTAAAGTTGCCGGCCCATTCTGTTTCGTAGCCCAGTCCCCTGATCGCGCAGGCAATCAGCCAGCACGGCTTCCCGTTTTCATCGGTGATGATCTTGCCGGCCGCCCCGGCACCGATCGTGTCTGGTCCCGGCTTTTGGGTAAATGCATCATTGACCTTAAAAGTGCCCATGTCAAACCCGCACTGCTCGAGCAGGGAATACAGGTTTTCAGCCTTATTACGATAGTCGGTTCCTTTCGCGGCAAACGCTGAAAGAGACAGGCACATGGACATGGTAGAAAGGGAGTCGGAATACGCAGCCGTAGATCCTTTGAAATAGTCGTCACTGTAGTAAAACGGTGCCTTAAAACCGTTGCCGATAAAGCTTCCGTAGGTAACGGAGCCCTTGACCTCCTGCGCATGCGCCAGCGTAAGCCCTTCCGGCATCACCCGGAGGGCGGTCAGCAGCAGGACAGTGATGCAAATGATCCGGAAAAACTGCGCCGGCAGGTGCCCGGATGCAGGGCGCATGCATAACGGATGCCCGTATGCCAGACGCTGGCTTTTTCCGGTGATGTCTTCTGTTGGTTTCATATTGTGCTCTCCAGTCTTCATGAACGTATCCTCACTTTTCGCTGGGATACTGAATTGCGGATCCGCCTCATTTCCCTGTATCTGAGCCTTTTCCCTGAGCCTTTTACTTAAGCCTTTTCTCTGTGCATTTTACGTGCGTCATGTATCCGCATCTTTGTTGTATCCGTGCCTTTATGTTTCAGGAGCCCCCTTTTCCGGCGGCTTTTTCTGCCCATAAGGATATCATATATGGATCACAATGCAATGATTCTGAATTAAAATCAGGGTTTTGCATTTTTTTACGGATTTTTAACGCTTTTTCGTGTACAATACAATATACTTTTCATGGCTGCCATGATCCTGGGCGGAAGCGATGAAAAGATATCTGTGTGAGGAGAGAGTGAGATGAGTACAGTTGCAGAAAAGCCAAAGACCCTGGAGAACAGGGCAAAGACGAAAAATGGTGTGAAAAGGATGATCTTCGCCCTTGTGGCTATCGTCCTGGAGTTCGTCCTGATCTTCTTCCTGCTGACCGAGCTGTATGGCATTGCAGGGTGGATTGAGATCCTGATCCGCATCTTTGCCGTAGTGCTGGTTTTGTGGATCTATGGGATGGACACTACATCATCCATGAAGATGCCATGGGTGATCCTGATCCTGGCTCTTCCGGTCTTCGGAACGGTGATGTATATACTGATTGGAACCAATGGCGGTACCCATAAGATGCGGGAACGCTTTGAGGAGATCGACAAGAAGCTCCTTCCGCTCCTTGCAGGGAAGGATGACAAGACGATAGAACGTCTGCAGGAGACGGACCTGAGCGCGTCCGGGATCAGCACTTACATACGCAAAAATGCAGGATACCCTGTGTACCAGAACACGGATGTTGAATATTATGATGATGCGACCAAAGGCCTGGAAGCCCAGCTCAAGGACCTGGAGAAGGCCGAGAAGTTCATCTTCATGGAATACCACGCGATAGAAGACAGGACCTCCTGGGGACGGATCGAGGAGGTGCTTGCCCGGAAGGCTGCCCAGGGCGTGGAAGTAAGGGTATTCTACGATGATATGGGAAGCATCGGCTTCATCAACACGGACTTTGTAAAGAAGCTGCAGGGACTGGGCATTGCCTGCCGCGTATTTAACCCCTTTGTTCCCCTGCTGAACATGTTCCTGAATAATCGTGATCACAGGAAGATCACGGTGATCGACGGAAAGGTGGGCTTCACCGGCGGGTACAATCTGGCGGATGAATACTTTAACCTGACCCACCCCTTCGGCATCTGGAAGGATACCGGCATCCGCCTGGAAGGAGCTGCGGTACCGTCCCTGACGGTTGCCTTCCTGGAGATGTGGAACGCGGGGAAGAAGAATTCGGACGGAGAGAATGACACCGACTTTAAGAAGTATCTTCCGTACTATCGTTACAAGGCCACGCAGAAAGCATTTGTCCAGCCTTATGCGGACAGTCCCATGGATCAGAAGCAGGTCGGAGAAGATGTCTATATCAGCATGGCGGAGAAGGCCTCGAAGTACTGCTACTTTGTCACCCCCTACCTGATCGTGACCGATGAGATGACCCATGCCCTGAGCCTGGCCGCGAAGCGTGGCGTAGATGTCAGGATCATCACGCCCGGAATTCCGGACAAGAAGCTGGTTTATTCCATGACCCGTTCCTTCTACCCGGCACTTGTAAAGAACGGAGTGCGGATCTATGAATGGACGCCGGGCTTCTGCCATTGCAAGATGAGCGTCGCGGACGACAAGATGTCCACCTGCGGAACCATCAACCTGGACTACCGCAGCCTGTACCACCACTTCGAGAATGGCTGCTGGATCTACGATCCTGCCGTAGCTGTTTCGATCCGCAAGGATTTTGAATCCATGTTTGCAAAGAGCCGGGAGGTGACGGAAGAATACCGTGTGGGCAAGGGCTCTGTCATGAAGATCTGGCAGCTGTTCCTCCGTCTGTTTGCAGAATTGATGTGACGCGTTAGGAGCTGTTCAGAAATAACTTGTACATATGACGCAGGACAAACGTTCATATGCAAGGAGGAAAACGCAGCCGTAGCGGGCTACGGCGAGGCTTTCCAACGCAGCAGATGAGCGTTTGGACAAGTCAGATGTACAAGTTATTCTGTAACAGATCCTTAGTCATAATCCTGCCATCGGGGCGGCCGATGGGTGAGGCCTCTCCCTCATCCAGAACCCGTTTTGCCGGGCTCACTGTTAACGCCGATTAAGCGGCCGCCCGGAGCAAGGGACGGTACATATAAACCGCCGCAGGAAAGGAGGATACGGGATGAATCCGATCATTCGCCGGGAAGGGGGAGATATCCTGGAATCAGAACGTTTCCGGCAATGCAGGGAGATCCTTCACCACAAGGGGACGAATGTCGCCCGCCACTCTCTGGAGGTTGCTGAGTATGCGCTTTTCCTTTATGAGAAAAAACACGATCCGCGGACGGATGTGAGAGATGTTGTCCGGGCATGCCTTCTCCACGATATTGGTATGACGGACAGGAAGATCCGGGAGAGTGTTTCCTTTCTGAAGGCTTATTCGCATCCGGTCAGAAGCGCGGAGATTGCCAGGGATGAATTTGGCGCCAATCAGACTCAGATCGATGCCATACGTTATCACATGTGGCCGATCTGCTTCATCCCGCCCTTATCTGAAACCGGATGGCTTGTGCTGAGAGCGGACAAGCATTGTGCGAATCGGGATGTTGCGAATGAGGTGATAAAAGTGTTACACTTGCGGAGCCGGGAATCCACAGCACAGACAAAGGACACAGAATACGCGGAAGAAACAAAAGGCGCAAAAGAAACAGAAGAGGCAAAAGAAACAGAAGAAACAAAAGAAACAAAGGAAACAAAGGAAACAAAGGAAACAAAAAACACAGAGGAATCAAAAAAAACAGAAGAGACATGAGGAGGTAATTATGAACAGAAAATTGATCGCTATGGCAGCTGCGGGAGTGATGCTTGTTTCTACGGTACCTGCATTTACGGCTTTTGCGCAGGACAGCACACCGGCGACGGAGGTCGTGGCGGATGTGGAAACTGCGGGACCGGAGGATGTTGTGGTTCGTACTTCCATCGGAAGCGGTCAGGTGATTTTCCACAAGACGGAGGAAGCTGCTGATATCACAGCGCAGGATCTGAAGGCGCGCGTCAAGGATGCTGTAGTCAAGGCGGCGGAGCTTGAGACCTTTGACGCATTTCTGGATCTGGAAGCAGATGTGAAGATCAAGCTTGGGGAAGGCGAAGAGAACCAGCTGGGGATCGTGGCAAGCGCCATCGGTACGGCGCAGGAGTATGCGCACAAGGAACATGGAACCTTCTACTACTCACTGGACGGCCTCGGTGTGCCGATGAGCGGGAACTATGAAGGGTATCACTGGGAGAAGGATGACGTTCATTACACGGCGGTTTCCGATGGCACAAAGTGGAGCGTCAAGATCGAGAATATCATGGAAGAGTTCTTTGAGCGGCTCGAGATGCTCGCTGACAGCGAACCGGTGAATCTGGTTTCACTGGATGGCCTGAAGCCGACTCTTTATGAAGAGGATGGCACGAAGTACTACGTATGCGTCATGGATAAGTCGATGCTCATGAATACCGCAGGCTCCTTCAGCCAGGCACAGAGCTATCTTCCGACCGCGGAACAGATCCTTGGCGACAATAATGTCACTCTGACCGTGGTCGTGAATGCTGAGACCGGCCTGCCCCGTGCGATCTCCCTCGATGCCTCCGGTGCTGCGGGCCAGGTTCCCGGACAGATGCTTGGCGCGGAGGGCAATCTGGAATTTGGCGCGGACCAGCTGTATGCGACCTTCCTCCTGAATCCGGAAGCTCAGGATTTTGAAATTCCGGAAGAGGTTCAGAACGCTCCGGTTGAAAATGCATATGAGGTCGTGGAGGATGTTGTGTCGGGCCTTGGCGGTCTGCTCAGCGGTATTTCACAGTAAGGATCTGCCGCGAAATAGCTTGCACATCTTGCTTGTCTTTTCATCCGATCGCACAGCTCAAAAATCAATCACATAGTCCGCTATGCTCATGATTTTTGAGCTGCACCCTCGGATGGAAATCCTGCGCAGTCTGCACAAGTTATTATGCGACAGCTCCTGATTTGATTGTGCATTGGAGTCATTATGAAAAGTCATTCCATATTACTACGCGTCCTGAGCATCCTGATTATGGGCGCTCTGATGGGCGTATCGATCTGGTTCGGCTCGTCCGTCGCGTCTACTGAGGAGTTTCACAAAAAGGATATTGCGTACCTGGCGGAGAAGCAGAACAATGCGAAGGCACTGTCCGGATCCGCGAGCGCGGCATCCGTTCTGGTTTCAATGCTCCCGGAGGACACAGCGACTCCGCTGGCCAACCAGATCGCGGATATCGGCCGTGATTTCCTGATCGTACTTTCAGCGCTTGCCGCGGAGCAAAGTCTCCTGACGATCACCGGCAGGGTCACATTCTGCTGGATGATTCCGATTGCGCTGTGTATCCTGGTGCTGTTCGTACTGCTCCGCAGGAAGATGTTCC
>CAMJIC010000100.1 GCA_946405675.1 uncultured Clostridia bacterium | reverse complement strand
CAGATGAGCGTTTGGACAAGTCAGATGTACAAGTTATTCTGTAACAGATCCTAATCGGTGGTTCTCTTGGACAGGCGAGGAAAACTGTTCAGGAGAGCCCGGAGTGCTTGCTGCTGAGGACTGTATGAGAGCGTAGATTAAGGAGCATCGGGAGATTCCGGATGTGAAAGCATTGCCCGGTGCGGTGGTTGTTCAGAACAGGTTCTGAACAGCTTCCAGGCGAGATTGGGAGGACTATCATGGTTAAGATTACAAAGGATATGACGATCGGTGAGATCCTGAATGTGGATTATGATCTTGCAGGTGTGCTGATGGGCGGTGGAATGTATTGTGTCGGGTGCCCGTCTTCACAGGGAGAGAGCCTTGAGCAGGCTGCGATGGTTCATGGCATTGATCCGGAGCTTCTGCTTGCCAGGCTGAACAATTATCTGGAGAGCAAGCCGACGCAGGCCAAGGCTGAGTAAATCTTCATGCCAGGGATTACTGGCTGCAGTATGAATGAAAGCTGTAACGGGCTTTCAGAGTAAAGCGGCAGTTATATTGTTTTTTTGAACGGGAGCGGGTCGGCATTCATGCCGGCCCGTTTTGGATGTCTGATGGAATGGGTCAGGATACGGCGTCTTTCATGGCAAGGAGCAGGAGTTCCATGGTGAGATCGAAATTGACGTTTGCTACGAGGCGTCGGCGTGCTTTCTGGATGCTTTCGAGTACGTTCTGGATCCCTTCGTAGGATGTCTGTCCGGCGAGGATCCGGATTTCGGACAGATGCTCGTGGTTGAGGATGCTGTCCGGATCCATGGATGCCTTGAAATACAGGATATCCCGGTACCAGGAGGTGAGCAGTTCAAGGAGCTGGGGGATCTGCGTTTTGGAGTCGGCAAGCTCCTTGATGGCAATATTGATGCGGGACATTTCCCAGGAGTGGATATTCAGGAGGATGGATTCGGCAGTCTGGCAAAGTTCCTGGCTGTACTGGATGTTTTCTTCGGCTAGCTCCAGCGGCTGACATCGGGAACGGATTGTTTCGAGCATTGCATCCGTGGAGTTGGTGAGCAGGATGATTACGATGTAGGAGGGTGGCTCTTCGAGTGTTTTGAGGAGCGCGTTCTGTGCTTCCTGCCGCATGAGGTGGGCGTCTGGAATGATGTAGATCTTGCGTTCGCTTTCATAGGGGCGGATCGAGATATCTGAGATCAATGCGCGCGCCTCGTCTACGGAGAAGGTTGTGGGCTTTTCGTGTGTCCAGACGCGGATGTCTGGGTGGTTCCGGTCCATGGCCTGCCGGCAGCTTCTGCAGGTCATGCAGGCATCGGCCTCGCCTGCTTTTCGCTGCGTGCATTGCAGGGTTTGGGCAAATGCAAGTGCCAGTTCCTGCAGGCTGGCCATGGAGGGTCCGCTAAAGAGCCATGCGTGGCTGATGCGGTCTGCACGGATCATGCGCTGCAGGATGGCTGCGGCTCTTTTCTGCCCTGTTATTTTGTCAAATACGCCCATGCGTGTCCTCCTGTGCTGGTGTTATGACGCAGTGCCATTGCGCTTCTGAATTTCACAGCTCTTTTTTTGCTGTCTGAATCGTATCGATAGCTGCCTGAATTGCTTCGATATAGGAGGTGAGCTCCTCCAGGCACATTTCCGGGCTGTCGCTGTTGTTAAAACGTCTGGTGATCCCGGATGCCTGTATGTTTTCTTCGGAGAAATCCTCCTGGTCCGCGAGGAAGCGGCGGCACATTTCTTCATAGCGGTGGTTGCCTGGCTTTTGTTCCCGTTTCAGGGCGCGTTCGAGGCGGATGCCGTCATCGACTTCTATGTAGAGCGGGATCACATATCCTGTGGGATAGTAATCCCGGATCTTCCGGTAGGACTCGAGGGTACCGATCGCGATGCGGTCTTTGGAGGGATCGTTTTCATCGTTTACGGTAAAGTAGGTCCAGGGGCCGTGTTTGGTCTGGTAGGTGCGCTTTTCTATGACGCGTCCCTGTCTGAGAAGCTCCTGCATTCCTGCCTCATCGGTGAAATGGTAGTCCACGCCGTCGGTTTCATTTGCCCGGATCGGACGGGTCGTCCAGGGGATCAGGGGGGTCAGGCCAAGGGCGGCATTATGAAGGAGGCTTTCATACAGGGTGTCTTTTCCGGATGCGCTTTTTCCGATCAGATAGAATAGGTGGCTCATATTGGTACCTGCTGCGTTCATTGATCGTTACAAGTCATGCTCCGCCAGTGGGCCGGCCCGCTGACGGAGGCTTGTCACAGTATAACACGGATCATGCGCAGGGTGTGGTCTTCGGTTCCGGTCAGGGTATATCCTTTTTCTTTGAGTGTAAGGATCCGGCGGATGAGGCCGGCGGTGATGATTTCTCCTGGCACCAGGAGCGGGATCCCTGGCGGATACATGGTCAGGAATTCTGCAGAGATCCTGTTTTCTGCTTTGGAAAATGCAATGGCTTCGGTGTCAGAATCGAGGGCCTGGGAGATTGTACAGCCGGTATCTGCCGGATGGTCAGTCTCAGAGGGTGGAGATGTATGGCTGGGTTCCGGGAGCGGATCCGGGAGCGGGATGGTTACTGCCGGCGCGCTGACGGCGCCTGCTTCTCTGTCGATCGCGCGGAGTGCGTGGGTGAGGCGGGAGAAGCCGTCTTCATCGTCGCAGACGGAGGAGAGCATGAGCACATAGGAGGGAGTGACCATCTCGGGCTGCAGATGGAAACGTTCCCGGAGTGTTCCGTAGAGTTGCATGGCAGTAAAGCTGTCCGGATGATTCCTGGGGGCGGGGCAGATGAGGATCCGGGATGGGTCATCCGTGCCAGGGAGCTTGAGGTTGGCCAGCTTTGTTTCGCGGTAGAAACGGGAAAGGCGGCGGGCGTAGGCTTCAAAGAGTTCATTTCCACGTGTGGACAGAAGGTGGATACATTGATCGATGGAGGCCATGAGCACATAACTGGGGCTGCTGGTCTGATAGACGCTGAGCAGCCTTTGGAGGCGGCCCGGGTTTACGAGCGGGCCGTTGACATGGATGAGAGCGGTCTGGGTGAGTGCGGGGAGCGTTTTGTGCAGGCTGTGGATCACGAGGTCTGCGCCGAGCCTTACGGAGGATTCCGGGAAGATGGGGTGCATTCCGAAATGTGCCCCATGTGCTTCGTCTACGATCAGCGGAATGCGGTGGTTGTGCGCGATCCGGGCGATCTTTGCGATATCTGACACCATACCGTCATACGTGGGGGAGGTCAGGAAAACGGCGCGGATATCTTTGTTGCGATTCAGGGCGGCTTCGACACTTTCCGGATCGATGGGGCCGCTGACCATGCCGCTGCCGTATGCCTGTGGATACAGATATAGGGTGGTGAGCCGGTTCAGGGCGGCTGCGTTGTAGGCGCTGCGGTGGCTGTTCCTGGCCATCAGGATACAGTCGCCTGGCCGGGTGCAGGCACCGATCGCAGCGAGAACGCCGGAGGTGCTGCCATTTACCAGAAAATGGGTTTCCTGGCTTCCATAGAGCCTGGCGGCTCTTTCCTGTGCTTCCTTCAGGATGCCGTCTGCGTGGTGCAGGTTGTCGAAGCCGTCTATTTCGGTAATATCGATGGAGGATGGGTCGCAGAGAAATGCCGCGCGCCTTTTGTGGCCGGGCATGTGGAACGGATAGGCATCCGAGGAGCAGTATGCGGTAAGGGATTCGTATATTGTCATGGGATTCGTCGTTGAAAGAATGAAAGTCACCCCCCGTCAGGGGGCGGCACACTATCCAGTTACAAGTCACGCCCTGGCCAGATTGCCGTTCACTGTCCGGACGGGCAGTGAACTGTGACGTGGGCAGGGTGTGACTTGCAACCACTCATAGGACGCCCGCTGGCGGGGGCGTGACTTGTAACCGATTTGTATCAAATGTTATTGTATCATAGAAAATTATCTTTACAAAATCTTCTCTGTCGATATAATGGTGGCAACAAGGTGGGCATACAAATATGAAGATTGAAAAGATAAATGACAGACAGATCCGTTGCGTGCTGACGAAGGAGGATCTTGAATCAAGGAAGATCCGGCTTTCCGAGCTGGTCTGCGGCGGTGAGAAGGCGCGTGGGCTGCTCAGGGATATGGTGATCCGGGCGGCGCGTGAATTGAATTTCAGCTTTAATAATAATCCGCTGATGATCGAGGCGGTTCCGACCGGAAAGGATCAGCTTGTGCTGATCATTACAAGGGTGGACGATCCGGGAGAATTGAAATCCCGGTTCCATCAGCTGACCGGCTTTGGCGAGTCCGGGAAGACGGAAGGCGATCAGAAAAGCGCGGAAGGGTCAGCTGTGCCTGCATTTTCCAGCGCGGATGATATCCTGAATCTGCTCCGGCGTTTTTCGAAGCAGCTCGAGGAGCTGAGGGGGGCGTCTTCTGAACGGGATCCGGATGTGTCCGATGCCGGAGCGGGCGTGGCGGAAGCAGACGGGACGCTGGAAGCGGGCGCAGCGGCGAAAAATGGTGTTGTGCCTGGAACGGATGGCATGCCGGAAGGCGGTGCTGTGCCTGGAGCGGATGGCATGCGAAAAGGCGGCGCTGTGCCTGGAATGGATGGCATGCCAGGAGATGGCATTGTGCCTGGAGCGGATAGCATGCGAAAAGGCGGCGCTGTGCCTGGAGCGGTTGGCGTGTCGAAAGATGGTGTTGTGCCTGAGGCGGATCGTTCCAGGGAGGCGATCGAGAAGGAGATGTACCGGTATACGCGGTTCTATCTTTTCCGCAGCCTGGAGCATGTCCTGGATGCGTCGAAGCGTGTGCCGGAGGGGTATTCCGGGGAGAACACGCTCTACAAGAATCCGGATGATGGCGCATTTTATCTGCTTGTCAGAAAGGCGGATACGGATGCGGAGCAGTTTAACCGGATCTGTAATGTGTTGTCGGAGTATTCGATGCCGATGGATTATTCTTCCGGAATGGATGAGTTTTTCCGTGAGCATATGCGGGTGATCGTTGCGGACAGTGCATTGCAGCATCTGCGTGAAGTTTGATATGTGGCTGACATGTGAGCCGGGAGGCAGGAAATCCTGCGGATAATAGTTTGTAATGCGCCGCGCTGGATGCGCGGCGTGTTGCTATGCTTTCCGGGCGGATGTGATCAGGCGGCTGTGAGATCAAGATAAGGGATTTGGTTTTATGATTAGGATTGTCGGTGTGAGATTCAGGAGCGCGGGTAAGGTTTATTATTTTGATCCGAACGGCCTGGAATTGAAGATGGGAGACCATGTGATCGCGGAAACCTCGAAGGGACTGGAGTACGGGATCATTTCCACCTGTATGAAGATGGTGGATGAAGAACTTGTCCAGCAGCCGCTGCGGTCGCTGAACCGGAAGGCGACGGCGGAGGATGAAGAGAAGATCGACATGCTCAGGGGCAAGGAGAAGGAAGCGCTGCGTGTCTGCCGTGAGAAGGCGCGAGAGCACAAGCTCGACATGAAGGTGGTGGATGCGGAATACTCCTTTGATGAAAGTAAGGTACTGTTTTACTTTACGGCTGACGGCAGGGTGGATTTCCGGAATCTGGTGAAGGATCTTGCGGGCATTTTCCATGTGCGGATTGAGCTGCGCCAGATCGGTGTGCGGGATGAGACCAGGATGCTTGGCGGGATCGGGATCTGCGGCAGGGAGCTGTGCTGCGCGACTTTTCTGAGGGACTTCCAGCCGGTCTCCATTAAGATGGCGAAGGAGCAGAATCTTTCATTGAATCCTACGAAGATTTCCGGTACCTGCGGCAGGCTGATGTGCTGCCTGAAAAATGAAGAGGCGACGTATGAGTACCTGAATGCGCGGATGCCGAAGCTGGGCGAGGAGGCGGTCACCGCGGATGGGCAGTCCGGAAAGGTCGTGGAGCTGGATGTCCTGCGCCAGAGGGTGCGGGTGCTGTTCGAGGAAGGGGATACGAAGGAGCTTGAGACCTTCCCGGTTGCGGATCTGACGTTCCGGCCGAAGAAGAAGAAGGATCCGTCTGCGCAGGGCAAGAAGGCGAAGGCTGAACGTGCAGCCAGAGGTGAGAAGCCTGAGCGTTTGGACAAGGGCGAGAACGTTGAGCGCATGGACAAGGGCGAGAAGTCTGAGCGTGATGACAGGGTCGAGAAGCCTGAGCGCGTGGACAGAGGCGAGAAGCCTGAGCGTGGTGACAGGATCGAAAAGCCTGAGCGCATGGACAGGGGCGATAAGACTGAGCGTGGTGACAAGGTCGAGAAGCCTGAGCGCGTGGACAGGATCGATAAGACTGAGCGTGGTGACAGGGTTGAGAAGCCTGAGCGCGTGGACAGAGGCGAGAAGGCCGAGCGTGTAGACAGAGGCGAGCGGACTGAACATGGTGTGCGCAGAGAGCGGCCGGAGAAGAGCGAGAGGATGCAGAGACCTGGACTGGGAAGGAATGTGCAGGGCCAGGAGGAGCTTTCAGGACGTCAGGAGAAAGGCGCCCGTTTCGAGAGGCGTGAGAAAAATGAGCGTTCGGATGCTGGATTCAGTGGTGAACGGAGTTCCCGGCGTGACCGTTCTGAGAGGCGTGAACGGACAGAGCACGCAGATAGCATAGAGAGGCTGGAGCGCGGAGAGCGTACAGAGAGGCCGGAGCGCGGAGAACGTGCGGAGAAGCCGGAGCGTGGAGAGCGTACAGAGAGGCTGGAGCGCGGAGAGCGTACGGAGAGGCCGGAGCGTGGAGAACGTACAGAGCGGCCGGAACGCAGTGAGCGTTTTGATAAGGGCGAGCGTACGGACCGGAGAGAACGTTCTGAACACAGGCGGCCGCGGCGCAGGAGAAGTGCGGGGCCGGAGGGCGTGGAGCACTCTTTTGCTGATGGCGAGGGTCAGGCAGCCGGCGGTCCGGATTCCGGAGAAGGAAAGGGCGCGCCGAGGAAGTATAAGCGTCATCGTCCGCACCATACACAGGATGCGTCCGCTGAGAAATCCGGCCATGAAACGGATGGTGTCTGATGGCGCATGAGCGGATCGATGATCTTCAGCGGAATGGATGCAGGATCATACAGAGGCCGGATCTGTTTTGTTTCGGAATGGATGCGGTGCTTCTGGCTTACTGGGCCGGAGCTTGCGTCCGGAGGGGCAGCCGTGTCCTGGATCTTTGCTCCGGAAATGGCGTTGTCCCGATCCTGATGGATGCGAGGCTTCCGGATGCGCTGCGGGCGGAAGGAAGCGTTCATTTTACGGGAGTGGAAATCAATCCGGCATCTGTCGATATGGCGCGGCGGAGTGCCGCCATGAATGGGCAGGATGGGCGGATCCGGTTTCTGGAGGGCGATATCCGAAGTGTGTGCAGAGGGAAGCTCGCTGCAGGGCCGGCAGGGCAGCACGGGGAAATGGAGGAGCTTTTGCCCGGGTCATTTGACTGCGTGACGGTGAATCCACCTTACATGACAGGCCAGGGCGGCCTGAAGGGGGAAAGCCGGGACAAGGCCATCGCACGCCATGAGGTGCTGTGCACGATCGATGATGTGGCGGCATCTTCGGCGGATGCGCTGAAGTCCGGCGGGCACTTGTACATGGTTCACAGGCCCCACAGGCTTGGAGATATTTTCCAGGCGATGGAGCGGCATGCTCTTGCAGTCAAAGGTCTGCGGATGGTGCACCCGTTTTCTGACAGGGAAGCAATGATGGTTCTGATCGACGCGGCGAAGGGCGGCAGGACGTATGTCCGTGTGGAAAGGCCGCTGGTCATTTATCAGGAGGCAGGAGTATATACGGAGGAAGTAAGGGCACTGTATGGCTGAATGCGGTATACTGTACATGGTCGCCACGCCGATCGGGAACCTGGAGGACATGAGTGTCCGTGGGGTGAGGATCCTTTCGGAGGCGGATCTGATCGCGGCGGAGGATACAAGGGGGAGCATCCGGCTCCTGAATCATTTTGAGATCCACACGCCCATGACCAGCTACCATGAATATAATAAGACCAGCAAGGCGAAGACGCTGGTGGATGCGATGCTGGCCGGGAAGAATGTCGCCTGCATTACGGATGCCGGAACGCCGGGCATATCCGATCCCGGGGAGGTACTGGTGCGGCTGGCGCTTGACGCGGGTATCCGGGTCGTCCCTGTACCGGGGGCCTGCGCGGCGGTAAATGCGCTGATCAGCTCGGGACTGGCAACGCGCCGGTTCTGCTTTGAGGCTTTTTTGCCGGCGGAGAAAAAAGAGCGCGGCCAGGTTCTGGAGGAGCTGAAAGAGGAAACGCGTACGATCGTCCTGTATGAAGCGCCGCACCGGCTCGTCAGGACGCTGGCATTGCTCCTGGACACGCTTGGAGACAGGCCGCTGACGGTCTGCCGGGAACTGACGAAGAAGCATGAGGAGATCAGAAGGACGACCTTGGGCCAGGCGGTTTCATTTTATCAGGAAAATGAACCCCGCGGGGAGTTTGTCCTGGTGATCGGGGGCAGGGACCGCAGGGAGATCCTGCGGGAAAAACAGGATGAGATCCGTGAGGGCGTCAGTCTGGAGGCGCATATGCAGCAGTATCTTGAGCGCGGCCTTGACCGTAAGGAGGCCATGAAGGCGGTGGCAAAGGACCGCGGGATGACGAAGCGGGAGGTATACCGGCTGCTGCTGGATCATGAAGAAGCAGATCCGGCAGGTGAGAAAGCTGCCGCAGGTCACAGCACTGCCGGCGGGACAGCCGGTGAGTGAGGCGTGGCTTGCAGCAAACTACGGCGAGGCTTTCCAACGCAGCAGATGAGCGTTTGGACAAGTCAGATGTA
>CAMJIC010000099.1 GCA_946405675.1 uncultured Clostridia bacterium | reverse complement strand
GCCTGCCCAGCCGGGCAGTGAACAGAAACGCTGGCAGGAGTGTGACTTGTAACGAACAGTTTATCCAACAGCCGTCAAATGGATTTCCATTTGACGGCTGTTTTATGGTACAATGACTGAATCTGATGCAGCTGTTCGGAGCAAGTTCTGAACAGTTACAGTCTGATTTTGTTCAGGGCGGGACGGCCTGAACAGTTACCTGATTATGAATCAATGGCAGAGGATCGATACGATATGCATAAGGAATTTTTGATGGGAAATGAGGCAATTGCCCTAGGTGCCCTTGCATCCGGCGTCAATTTTGTGTCAGGGTATCCGGGCACTCCGTCGACGGAGGTTCTGGAGACCATAGCAAAGCGGAATCCGGGCAGTGTCTATGTGGAGTGGTCCGTCAATGAAAAGGCGGCGATGGAGGCTGCAGCGGGTGCTGCCTATGCGGGAGCAAGAGCCCTGGTGACGATGAAGCAGGTTGGCCTGAACGTTGCCTGCGATCCTTTGATGTCCCTGGAATATATCGGCGTGAAGGGCGGCATGGTGATCATGGTGGCGGATGACCCGGGCCCGATCTCATCCCAGACAGAGCAGGATACAAGGACGTTTGCCGCTTTTTCCAAGGTGCCAGTGTTTGATCCGTCCTCCGTTGCTGAGGCATACGACATGATCCAGGAAGCCTTTGCCTTCTCGGAGGAATGGAAGACACCTGTTTTTTTCCGTGCCACAACGCGGGTTGATCACGGGTATGAATCCATCGAGGTGGCGGATCAGGAGGAATATGCGGTGCACCAGGCGGAAGGGTTCGTCAAGGATTCCTCACGCTGGGTCATTTTCCCGAAGCTGTCCGTGAAAAACCATGCGATGATCGAAAAGCGGAATGCACAGCTGTCGGAGACGCTTTCCGGATATCATCGCAATTATGTGCTTCCCGCGTCCGGCAGATATGCGGAAGGCGGGGCGCCAAAGGGGATCGCGACCCATGGGATCAGCTTTGCCTATGTACAGGACAGCTTTGAAAAAGGGGAGGCTCCTGAGATCCTGCGCGTGGGTACGCCTTTTCCGTTCCCGGAGAAGCTTGCGCTGGATTTCCTTCGGGGAAAAGAAGAGGTGCTTTGCGTTGAGGAACTGGATCCGGTGATCGAAAGGGCATTGCTCGAAGTGTGCGGCAGGCATGGCCTGAGTGTCAGGATCCGCGGAAAGCTTACCGGGGACATGCCCTTGTCCGGTGAGAATACGGTGGACATCGTATCCTCCGCCCTGGCCTCCTTCCTGGGGGATCCGGGGCTTGCCGCAACGGAGGATGTCCTGCCGGATGCGCCCAGCCTTCCGGTCCGCCCGCCTGTCCTTTGCGCCGGATGTCCCCACAGGGCATCCTTCTATGCGGTCAAGCAGGCGATGAAGGGAAAGAAAACCTTCTATGGGGGCGACATCGGCTGCTACACGCTGGGGAATGCCCAGCCCCTGGATATGTGTGATACCTGCCTGTGCATGGGGGCGGGGATCAATATCGCTCAGGGGATCGGCCGCATAGAGCCGGATACAAAGTGCTTTGCCTTTGTCGGGGATTCGACCTTTTTTGCATCCGGGATTACCGGCGTGATCAATGCATTTTACAATCAGGCGGATATGACGCTTGTTGTTCTGGACAATTCCACGACTGCCATGACCGGCCATCAGCCCCATCCGGGCACCGGATTTACGGCGATGGGACAGGCAGTGGAGAAGGTCAGCATTGAAAAGGTACTGAAGGCGGTCGGGCTTTCGTGCGTGGAAACCGTTGATCCGCTGGATCTTCCCAGAGCTGTGGAAACGGTAAGGCGCGTCTCGGAGGAGAAGGGCGTTAAGGCGATCATTTTCAAATCCCCCTGTGTGGCGCTGGAAAGAAGCGGATTTCATGCCAGGGTAGACGCAGACCGGTGCATCGGCTGCAGGAGATGCATCCGGGAGCTTGGATGTCCGGCACTGACCTGGAAGGACAAGAAGGTGCAGATTGATCCTGCCCAGTGCAGCGGCTGCATGCTCTGCAGCAAGCTCTGCCCGTCGGATGCGATTGTGAGAAGATGAAAGGTGAATGCTGGAATGATGGATGATAGAAGTATCGTCATGTGCGGCGTCGGCGGCCAGGGAACCATCCTTGCCTCCAGGCTGATCGCCCAGGCCGCGATGAAGAAAGGAATTCATGTCAGGTCCGCCGAGACCATTGGAATGGCTCAGAGGGGAGGCAGCGTTTTTACACATCTGCGCCTTGGCGCGGCAGCTGCCTCACCGAGGATCGGACGGGGGAAGGCGGATCTGATCATAGGGTTTGAGCCGGCGGAGGCGGTCCGCATGCTTGGGTATCTCAAGAAGGATGGGTATATGGTCGTGTCATCGAAACCGATCATGCCGGTCACAGCCTCCCTCGGCGCATCCTCCTATCCGCTGGAGGAAGTTCTGCAGTATCTTCAGGATCACGTCAGGAACCTCTTCGTCATAGATGGAGCACTGGCTGAGCAGATGCTTGGGACTGCCAGATGCCTGAATGTCGTCCTCCTGGGTGCAGCCGCCAGAAGCGGCGCTCTGGGACTGACGCCGGAAGATCTGTCAGGATCGATTCGTGAGCGCCTGCCTGAAAAGCTCCATGCGCTGAATGAAAGAGCGCTTGGCCTGGAGGAATGCGTAACACGGGTAACAGGAGAGGAGAGGGAACTCATATGAAGATCAATCAGACACAGCTTGACCAGGTGAATGTCCAGATCCAGCGCTTGCTGAGATCAGATAATTTTTACGGTTCAAGGCTGAAGCAGGCCGGAATCACCGGAGTGAATTCGGCAGAAGCGTTCGAAGCGCTTCCATTTTCCAAGAAACAGGAGCTGAGGGATGCCTATCCGCTGGGACTCATGGCAGCACCTGAAGAGGAGATCGTGCGGATCCATTCGTCCTCGGGAACCACCGGAAAGCCGGTGATTGTCCCGTACACAGCAAAGGATGTGGACGACTGGGGGAAGATGTTCCAGCGCTGCTATGAGTTCGCAGGCATTACCAACAGGGACAGGATTCAGATCACGCCCGGCTATGGGCTCTGGACAGCGGGAATCGGCTTCCAGAACGGGGCGGAGAAGCTGGGCGCAATGGTCATCCCGATGGGGCCGGGCAATACCGATAAGCAGCTGCAGTTCATGATCGACATGAAGTCAACAGTCCTGACGGCGACTTCCAGCTATGCGCTGCTTTTGGCGGAGGAGATCGAAAAGCGCGGACTTCAGGATCAGATCTGCCTGAAGAAGGGCGTGATCGGTTCTGAGCGGTGGAGCGAAAAGATGCGCCGCCAGATTTCGGATATCCTGGGGATCGAGCTGTATGATATCTATGGACTGACTGAGATTTACGGCCCGGGCATCGGGATCAGCTGCAAATATGATCAGGGCATGCATATCTGGGATGATTATATCTATCTTGAGGTAATCGATCCTGTCACCGGAAAGAACGTTCCTGACGGGGAATTCGGTGAGATTGTGATTACGACGCTGGTCAAGGAGGGCGCTCCGCTGATTCGTTACAGGACCCATGATATTTCCAGGATCATACCGGGTGAGTGCCCCTGTGGGTCAAGGTATCCGCGGATCGATGTGATCCAGGGCAGAAGTGACGACATGGTGAAGTTCAGGGGCGTGAATTTCTTCCCCAGCCAGGTGGAAGAGCTGCTGGGCAAATTCCCTGAAGTATCCAGTGAGTACCAGATCCGCCTCTCCCACCTGGAGGGCAAGGATACCCTGCGTCTGTATGTGGAGACAAACGGAACGGTCAGCTTCGTTGCCCTGGCGGAAAGGATCGCGGCGAAGTTCAAGTCCGTGATCGGGTTTACGCCCCTTGTCAAGGTTGTGGAGAACGGAGTCCTTCCGCGCAGCGAGAAGAAGGCGAAAAGAGTGATCGACGAAAGGTATGACTGACCTTAAGATGATCGTGGCAATATGAGTTGAGGGTGATGCCGGATTTCTGCCTGAGGGAAGGGAAGAGGAAAGATGTAATATGGTGAATCATAAATCAGGAGATCTGGAAAAGGGAGTGGTCCGTACGGAGCGCTTTGAGATGGAATATTTTCGGTTTGGCGAGGGGAAAAGGACAATGGTCATCCTGCCCGGGCTCAGTGTCCAGAGCGTGATGGATTCCGCGAACGCTGTGGAGCATGAGTACAGGGAGATGGAGGCGGACTTTACCGTCTATGTCTTTGACCGCCGCAAGGCGCTCCCCCGGTCCTATCCGGTGGATGAGATGGCCAGGGATACGGCGGAGGCAATGGCTTGCCTTGGCCTGGAAAGGGTCTGCCTGTTCGGTGCGTCCCAGGGCGGGATGATGGCTCTGAGAATCACGCTCGATCATCCGGAGATGGTAGAGATGCTGGCTCTGGGATCTACCTGTGCGAGGGTGGAGGAAAGGCAGTTCAGGGAATTGGAGCATTGGGCGAGCCTGGCACGGAAGGGGGACGGCAGCGCACTGTATGAGGCGTTCGGGAAGGCGATCTATCCTCCCGCTTTCATGAAGAAGTATGGAAAGGCAATGCTTTCCCTTGGAGCATTGGTGAAGAAGGAGGATCTGGAGCGCTTTATCATCCTGATTGAGGGCACGGAAGGCTTTGATGTGTCAGACAGCCTGGTGCAGATCAAGTGTCCGGTTCTGGTGATCGGCGCAAGGGATGATGTGGTGCTGGGACCGGATACTTCTCAGAAGATCGCCGAGGCACTGAAGGAGAATGGGAATTGTGAGCTGTTTCTGTATGACGGCTACGGGCATGCGGCGTTTGATACGGCTCCTGATTACAGGACGCGGCTTCATCGTTTTTTTTGTAACTGCTCAGCGCCTTCTGCGTTCTGAGCGATGGGGTGATGAGCAGTTACGTTTTTTATAACTGTTCAGAACCTGTTCTGAACAGTTACGCATCGGGCGATGCTTCGCATCCTGAATCGCCCGATGTCACTTCATTTACGCTTTCATACGCCCTAAGCAGCAAGTGCTTCGGGCTGTCCTGAACAGTTACCGTTTTTTTCAACCGGTCTGAGGATGGCGTGTGGAATTCAAAAGCAGCCGGTGAAGGAGGCAATCTATGTCTGAGGTAATCCGTTTTCTGGAAGAAATGCTCACGTTGTTTGTGAGTCTTGGAATTGTGGTGCTGGAAACCTGCGGTGTGATTGTACTGGTATATACGGCGATCAAATCTTTCATTCAGTGGCTTCGCCACTCCCACGAGGTCCGGCTGGATCTTGCGCAGGGGATTGCTCTCGCCCTGGAATTTAAACTGGGAGGCGAAGTGCTTCGTACGGTGATCACCCGGGAGAAGGGTGAGCTTTTGATCCTTGGCGGCATCATTCTGCTGCGCGGGATACTGACCTTCCTGATCCACTGGGAAATCAAAAACGAGGAGAAGGCGCTGGAGAAAAAGAACGCGTCAGAAATGCCATCCCCGGGAGTATCTTCTCCAAAAGTACCTTCTCCGGAGAATCCTTCCAGGGAATCTTGAGCTGCTGTGAAATGAGGACTGCAGCCGTGACAGAACCTTGTGCTGGCCGGGACAAAGAAAGCACTCGGCTATGCGGTCCGGAACGTGACTGTTACCAAACGGAACACAATGTTGAAGGAACGGCTGCAGAAAGCAGGAGGCCGATGATACACAGAGAACGTATGTTACGGTGTTTTTTCATAATACATAAATGTGATCGTATCAGAATCAAATGAAACGATGGCATGACACCGGGCCGGCAGGGCGAAAGGAAGAGGAGAGAACAGTATGAAAATAACATGGATAGGGCATTCCTGTTTTAAGATTGAAAGTGATGGGTACACGATTATCACGGATCCTTATGAGGATGGGTATGTGCCCGGGCTGAAGCCGCTCCGGGAGAGCGCTGATATGGTACTTTGCAGCCATGAGCACGGTGACCATAATGCAAGGGATCTGGTCGAAATCAGAAAGGGAAGTGTATGTCCCTTTACTGTAGAGACGATCGATACGTGGCACGATGAGGTGAAAGGCGCTAAGCGCGGTCCGAATACGATCCATATTATCGAGGCAGAAGGCATCCGCCTCGCACATCTTGGCGATCTTGGCTGTGAGCTGGAGGAGAACCAGATCCGGAAACTGGAAAAATTGGATGTGTGCCTGATCCCTGTGGGAGGGCATTTTACCATCGATGGCAAACAGGCCGCTGATCTGGTTCATCGGATCCAGCCGAAGCTGGTCATACCCATGCACTACAGGGATGACAGGGCTGGCTTTGGGTTTGATGTGATCTCAGAAGCAGATGATTTTACAAAGTGCATGGATTCAGTTGTTACGTTGGGAGAATGTTCCCTGTCAACAGACCGGCTTCCTGATGCCCGGGTAGTGGTGCTTCAGCCAAGGGATACAGTATGAGGAAGTTTTAGGAAGTTGTTATTGATCGAAAGCCAGATGGGGCATACAAACATTGCCGTAACTGAGAATTTTTATCACCGGGATCGTAAGAGAATCGAGCAGAAAATGCGCATAATCAACTCTATCAGTGATTTCGCAATTTGAGCCAAATAAGACGTTGCAAATGTGGTGTTACTTTCGGTGTTACCTTGGGATAGATTGGACACAATTAAACCCCCGCAAACCCGCATAAATGCTGGATTTTTTGGGGGTTAGAGACGTGGAGCATATGGGATTCGAACCCACGACCTTTTGAATGCCATTCAAACGCGCTCCCAACTGCGCTAATGCCCCTCGACAAAAGAGATTATAACAGAAGCAGGAGAATCTTGCAAGAACTCTTTTTCTAAGTTATACTTTTTCTGATACTTGTAGCTACAAGTAACGCCTATGCCGGGGCGCCAGCCTGTTGCTGCCTGTATGTACAAATATCAAGGGGTAATTATTCAGGACAGCCCGGAGCACTTGCTGCTGAGGGCGTATGAAAGCGTAAGGAGCTGTTCAGAAATAACTTGTACATATGACGCAGGACAAACGTTCATATGCAAGGAGGAAAACGCAGCCGTAGCGGGCTACGGCGAGGCTTTCCAACGCAGCAGATGAGCGTTTGGACAAGTCAGATGTACAAGTTATTCTGTAACAGATCCTAAATGAAGTGGCATCAGGCGATTCAGGATGCGAAGCATCGCCCGATGCGCAACTGTTCAGAACAGGTGCTGAACAGTTACAGAAAGGGAAAGAAAAGATGAGTGAGAATGTCAAGATGATCCGTGTCACGGCATGCGGCCAGACAAGGGAATATCCCCGCGGGACGACATATGGCGAGGTTGCCCGTGATTTTTCAGAGACGATACCGTATCAGATCCTGCTCGCGAGGGAAGGGTGCAAGAAGCTGCATGAGCTTGGACGCACTGTGGAGGATGATTGCAGGATTGAATTTCTCACCATGGCGGATAAGGAAGGAAGGGATACCTATAAGCGCAGCCTGTGCCTGCTGATGCTGAAGGCATTTCATAACGTGCTGCGCGGGAAAAATGAGCATGTGTGGATCCGGGTGGCGGTTGCATCCGGGCTGTTCTGTACCCTCCAGTGTGATGATGTGAAGCTGAGCCAGGAACTGCTCAACCAGGTTAAGGCGGAGATGGAGGCGCTGAGAGACCGTGCGATTCCATTTAAGAAAAAAAGCCTTTCTACGGATGACGCGGTGGATTTGTTTGAAAGGACCCATATGACGGACAAGGCGAAGCTGTTCCGCTACAGGATCAGCTCCCGGACGAACGTCTACAGCCTGGATGGTTTTACAGACTATTATTATGGTTATATGGTGCCGGATTCCTCCTTCCTGAAGCTCTTCGACCTGAGGGTCTATAAGGCAGGCTTTGTCCTGCTGTTCCCGTCTTCGGAGAATCCGGAGAAGATTCAGGAGTTTACCCCTGTTGACAAACTGTTCAATGTACAGTACGCTTCGAGGCTCTGGGGGAAAAAGCTTGGGATCCATACGGTAGGGGACCTGAATGCCCTGATTACCTCTCAGGGCACGATGGATCTTGTCCTCATGCAGGAAGCGTTGCAGGAGAAGACCATCGCGGATATCGCCCATGAGATCGAACAGAGGAAAAAGGTGAAAATCGTGTTCATCGCCGGACCGTCTTCCTCGGGCAAGACAACCTTCAGCCACAGGCTTTCGATCCAGCTGTCCTGCTTTGGAAGAAAGCCGCACCCCATCGCCATGGACAATTACTTTCTTGACCGCGGCATGTCCCCGAAGAACCCGGATGGAACCTACAATTTTGAATGCCTGGAGGCACTCGATGTAGAACAGTTCAACAAGGACATGACGGATCTTCTGGCGGGAAAGACGGTCCAGCTGCCTACGTATAATTTCATCAGCGGGAAACGGGAATATAAGGGAAATACCCTCAGGATCTCGGATGAGGATGTGCTGGTGGTGGAAGGAATTCACGGGCTGAATGATGCTTTTTCCTACAGGATTCCTGCTGCGAGTAAATTCAAGATCTATATCTCCGCGCTGACTCAGCTGAACATAGATGAGCATAACCGGATCCCAACGACGGACGGGCGCCTGCTGCGCAGGATTATCCGTGACCAGAGGACCAGGGGATATGATGCCCAGAACACAATCCGGATCTGGAAGAGCGTAAGGAGAGGGGAAGAGGAATATATTTTCCCCTTCCAGGAGAGCGCGGATGTCATGTTCAATTCGGCGCTTGTATATGAGCTTGCGGTGTTGAAGACCTATGCGCAGCCGCTGCTCCATGCCGTTCCAAAGGACAGCCCGGAGTGGGCAGAGGCAAAGCGCCTGCTGAAGTTCCTGGATTATTTCCTCCCGATCCCGGCAGACGAAATCCCCAGCAATTCCCTGATACGTGAATTCATCGGGGGAGGATG
>CAMJIC010000098.1 GCA_946405675.1 uncultured Clostridia bacterium | reverse complement strand
CTCCTGGTGGATGGAATTGCCGCCTTCAGTACCCTGCTGTCCTGCTGCAAAGTGCGGGGACGGTTCACCGGATGCGGCCTGCGCCTCCATCCCGGCCGTCAGGTTCCTGCATACCTGCAGAAGCAGCGTTGACTTCCCGATTCCGGGATCTCCGCCTACCAGTATCAGGGAACCCTGTACGAGGCCGCCTCCCAGCACACGGTCCAGCTCCGCGATTCCGGTTGACAGGCGTTCAGTGTCACTGACTGTAATATCCTTGAGCGGGAGCGCCTTGCCCCGGCCATGCGGCCTGCCCTGCCATCCGGGTGGCGTTCCATCGCCTCCGCCGTCCTTCTGCTTCCCGGAAGCTGAGCCGCTTCTGCCGGCAAGCCCCAGGCTCTCCCACTGTACGACGCCCGCAGTGGGCTTGCCTGTTCCCTTCCCGGATGCCTTGGAAGCTGCAGCCGGCTCCTCCACAAAAGTATTCCACTCATGGCACGCCGGGCACTGCCCCATCCATTTCGCTGACTCATATCCACAGCTTTGACAGAAAAATACGGTTGCCCTCGATTTCGCCATTCCTGCCACGTCCTTTCACACCGAAACCACGAAGCCCCCCGGAATATCCGGGCAGCTCCCTGCAGCGCATAAAACACGATCTGCGCGGATTCCCCGCGCAGACCACAATCTTCCATATCATTCATATCCGGATCCTTATGATTCCGGAGCAGTCCTTATACCCCACGGCAACCTTGCATGCCGACAGAGTTACACCTGCAGAAGCTGCACCGACAGGATGATTCCCACGGAGGCTATGCCCGCCAGAATCCATCAGGCACGGATCACTTCGACCTTCGCCATATGGCTCTCTCCGACTTCGATGGAAAGGACAAGCTTACCGCCTCTTCCGGTATCCATCATGCCGGTATCCCTGCCATCGATGATCACGCGGTAGGTGGCCTCATCCGTCAGCCCCAGGACGACCTGGCAGTCTTCCGGGCACTCTACGGTAAATGATACGCCATTCTCGTTCATGGCAAAGTCATGGACCGTCGTTCCTGGCTCCGACTCATATACAAGGGCATCATTCCGCTCAAGACGGGTCGCTTCACGGAACGTCTTAACCTTGTAACGGTCGCCTCTTACCTCGAAGTCACTTTTTTTCGTCTTCTGCTCCAGCTCATAATCACCAAAGCTGATCGCACCGTCTGCATTTTCCGTGATCAGATCCTTTACAACCGCCATCTTTATTACTCCTCCGAATAAAATACTATGTTTCCCGCTTTCATTGTGCAGACAACGGTCTGCCCTGCTTTTATATTACCAGATAACAGATTCTCTGCAAGGGAATCTTCGATCTGATTTTGGATGGCCCGCCTGAGCGGCCTTGCGCCGTATTTCTCGTCAAACCCGGCCTGAGCGATATGGTCACGGACTGTATTGCGCACCTTCAGTGTGATTCCCATCTGATCCAATGCACGCTTTTGCAGATCCTTCAGGAGCAGCGTCACGATCCTCCTGATCTCGTCACGGGAAAGGGAATGGAACACGATCGTATCATCGATCCGGTTCAGGAACTCCGGACGGAAGATCCGTTTCACCTCCTCCATGACCGATCCCTTCATGGCCTCATAATCCGCCTTCGCGCTGTCGCCTGCGCCAAACCCCAGACGCTTCGGGCTCTGGATCGACTGGGCACCCGCGTTTGACGTCATGATCAGGATTGTATTCTTGAAATCCACCTTTCTTCCATGGGAATCGGTGATATGCCCTACATCCAGCACCTGCAGCAGAATGTTGAAAATGTCCGGGTGGGCTTTCTCGATCTCATCAAACAGGATCACGCTGTACGGATGCCTGCGCACCTGCTCCGAGAGCTGCCCGCCTTCCTCAAAGCCCACATAACCCGGCGGGGAGCCCACCAGCCTGGATACATTGAACTTCTCCATGTACTCCGACATGTCAACCCGGATCATGGATTCCTCAGAGCCGAACACGATGTCCGCAAGTGCCTTGGACAGCTCTGTCTTACCTACGCCGGTGGGGCCCAGGAAGAGAAATGAACCGATGGGCCGTGATGGATCCTTGAGCCCGGCACGTCCCCGGCGGATCGCCTTTGCGACCGCGCTCACCGCCTCATCCTGCCCGATCACCCGCTCATGCAGCGTCTTCTCCAGACGGATCAGCCTGCGCCCCTCATCCATCGTCAGCTTCTGTACAGGGATCTTCGTCCAGTCCGAAACCGTCCGCGCGATATCCTCGGGAGTCACCATCCGGCCGCTGTCCCCCTCCTTCCTGCCTGCCCGCTCTTTGCGTTTTTCCGCCTTCGAGGACAGCAGCTCCATCCTTTCATGGATCTCATGGGCCTCATCAAACCGGCCCTGGGACAATGCGTCCTCCAGCTCCTTCTCCAGCGCCTTTCTCTCCTCGCTTATCTTCTGAGCCTGCGCATCCGCCTGGCCATAGCCCAGCTGGCGTCTGGAGCAGGCCTCATCCATCAGGTCGATGGCCTTGTCCGGCAGGAAACGGTCTGAAATATAACGTGTGGACAGGCGCACCGCTTCCCGAATCGCCTCATTCTGAATCACGACGCCATGATGCTTCTCATAGGCTTCCCTGAGTCCCTCCAGGATCTGAATGCTCTCCTCTTCGTTCGGCTCCTCCACCAGGATCGGCTGGAACCGCCTTGCAAGCGCGGCATCCTTCTCCACATGCTTCCGGTACTCATCCACGGTTGTAGCTCCGATGACCTGGATCTGCCCGCGGGAGAGCATCGGCTTCATGATATTGGCCGCATCCAGTGCCCCTTCGGAGCCTCCGGCTCCAATGATCGTGTGAAGCTCATCAATGAACAGGAGCACGTTATCCGCCCCCGCCGCCTCATTGAGCACATTTTTGATCCGCTCTTCAAAGTCGCCGCGAAACCTGGAACCTGCGACCATCGATGCCAGATCCAGGGCAACAACCCTCTTTTCTCTCAGTGGTTCCGGCACCGTCCCGTTCACGATCTTCTGGGCAAGCCCCTCCACGATCGCCGTCTTGCCGACGCCCGGCTCACCGATCAGGCAAGGGTTGTTCTTCGTCCTGCGGCACAGGATCTGGCAGATCCTGTCTGTCTCCGCCATACGCCCGATGATCGGGTCAATCCTCCCGTCCCGGACCTCATCCGTCAGATCCCTGGAATACTGATCCAGGGTCGGCGTCATGCCCTGGTCACTGCCGCCCGGCTGCATAGCCATCTGAAGGTATTCCTGCAGCTGCTCATCCGAAACGCCGATGATATCCAGGATCTTCGTATACATGGCCTGGAAATCGATGCCCTGGGTATGCAGAAGCTTGGCCGCATTACAGTCCGCGTCGCGCATCAGAGAAAGCAGGATATGCTCCGTTCCCACATCCTTGGAATAGAAGTAAGATGCCTGCTCCCCTGCCAGACGCAGTGCCAGCTGCGCGCGCGGCGTCAGGTTCTTCGGCAGCGAAAATGACTCCTCCGGTACTTGTGCTATGTCAGGAACCGATGTTTTTTTTGTCCGCTTCGCCTTCTGTCCCGGCTCCTTATCTTTGTCCCGTAAAGCAGGTTCCTGTAAAGCATGATCCACCCACGGCTCGATCAGTTCCATGATCAGCTTTCCGAGGGGTTCCTCCTCCACGCCATATTCACGCAGCACCACATAAGCCGTGCCTTCCTTCTCCCTGCACAGGCCCTGGAGCAGATGCTCCGTCCCTGTCATCGGACTGTGCGCATTTTCTGCATACTTTGCCGCATACGTGATCGCACGTCTGGCCGCAGCTGTATATTGATCTCTTAATTCCATCCTGTCTCTCACCTGTCCAAATTTTCCGCAGTCAGTCTTTCTTTTTCCAGCGGTAGCAGCATAGCAGACTGAATGCCGAACCGGCATTACAGCCTGAGTACCGCATCAGCATTGCAGCCTGAGTACCGCATCAGCATTGCAGCCGGAACGCCGAACCAGCTTAGCAGACTGAGTGCCGCATCAGCATTACAGCCGGAACACCGAACCAGCATTGCAGCCTGAGTGCTGAAACAGGGAAACGTCCAAGGACGTTTCCCTGACACCGCCGCGCTAATCATTACAAATCGATCATATCGATCTTCACGTTCTTCCCGTCCGGAGCAGAATCCTGACCCTTGGCTGAGGCATCCGCCTCCTGCCTGGCTCTTTGCGCCTTTGCTTCCATCAGGGCTTTTTCCTGCGCCTGACGCGCTGCCTCCTGCTCCATCTCAAGCCGCTGTGCTTCCTGCGCCTGGCGCTGTGCCTCCTGTGCGCGGGTACGGGCTGCCTTTCGCGCTTCCTGCTCCTGCCTGGCCTGTACCGCGGCTGCCTTCTTCATAGCCTTTGCCTCCGCTTTATTCACGCGGGACAGATCCTTTGTTACATCCTTCGGAACCTCCTGCGGGCGGACAGGCATGACTGCATCATAACGTCTAGTCTCCTCCGACGCGCCTTGCCTCTGGAAGCTCCTGCCATCAGCCCCCATGGATCCGGAGGGCTGCATCCCCTGGCGCTGACCGCCTGACACTGCCTGCCCTCCTGCTGCCATCTGCTGTCTGTTTCCGGAAGGCTGCGCTGCCTGGTTATGAGCCTGATACTGCATATTCCTGGCCGGATGATTGCTCGCCCTGACCGGTGTTCCCACCTGCTGGCTGGTCCAGCTGGAAGCTTCCGCCGGCTCATCCTCCCAACCATCCTGGACAGGCTCATCCTTCCGTCCTTTTTTCTTTTTCCTCTTTCCGGAGCGGGCCGTCTCGTCCTCGCCCCATTCTCCCCAGCCATCCTCTCCGATCTGCCCGTCAGCATCACGGCCGGGATCTCCTTGCTTGTAAAATGCAAGCTCCTGGGCCATGTCTCTTCTCCGGAGCAGCTGGCTGATAACAATGAACAGGAAGATGATGGAAACTGCGATCAGTCCATACAGGACATAAGTCAGGATACGGATATGGTTGATCTGTTCCATGATCGTATTCTGAAGCTTCTCGATCGTATTCTCCGCATCCTGAAGGGAATTACGGTCTACCTTCACAAAACGCGGATCCTCTGTCTCCACCTCACTCTGGACGACCTCCGTATCGATCGTGGCCGCCGCAGAGCTCTCATTGGCGGCGATCGCCTCCGCCGGGTCCACATCACCCCGCGCAGTGGTCACATTCAGGATATACTCGATCGCATTCCCGCTCTCACTCGTAACCGTGATCACGACCCTGCCGGTTCCATCTTCCGCAAGCTCATTCCCGGTGACCGAATTCACCGTCGCGGTGGGGTTTGTCGTATGCGGCTCAAGCTCCAGGACCTTGGTTCCCGCCGGCACCTCGACACTATACTCCCAGATGTCATACCGAAACTCCGGACTGACAATCACGCCCTCTGTCCGGATCCCCAGGCTTGCAAGAGAGTTGTCATCTGATGCCATCACCACCGGGGAAACAGAAATCATCATGGTGAATATGAGTACAATTGTCACAAGGAGCTGCCTGCACCTTCTGTTCATTTTTTCCGAAACCTCCTGTATGAAAAGCTTCAAGCCAATCCTCTGTGAAAAGTTCCAGGCCAATCATCCCCTGGCATTACAACGCAATATCACGGCGGAAATATTTTCCTTCAAAGTCTGCCCAGCCGGCTGCTTCATATGCCTTCGCACGGGCATCCTCCAGGTTTTTCCCGAGCGCCGTAATGCCGAGCACCCGTCCGCCGTTCGTCACGATCTCCCCGTCCCGGAAGGCTGTCCCTGCATGGAAGCACATCCGGTCCGTCTCTTTGTCAAATGCCTCCAGCCCGCGGATGACCTTTCCTTTCTCGTAAGAAACCGGATACCCGTCAGATGCCAGCACCACACAGACACAGGAATCCGGGCGAAATCGCAGGTCAACCTGATCCAGCGTGCCGTCGATGCACGCCTCCAGCACATCGATCAGGTCATTTTCCATCCTGGGCAGCACCACCTGTGCCTCCGGATCCCCGAACCTGCAGTTGTATTCCAGGACCTTTGGCCCGTCCTCCGTGAGCATCAGCCCAAAGAAGATCACTCCCTTGAATTCACGCCCTTCCGCCTTCATCGCGTCAACTGTCGGCTGGAAGATCTTCTCACGGCAGATCCGCTGCACTTCCTCCGTATAATATGGATTGGGGGAAATGTTCCCCATCCCGCCTGTATTCAGTCCGGTATCTCCGTCCCCTGCCCTCTTGTAATCCTGGGCGGAGGACATCTCACGGATATGGGTGCCGTCCACAAAGGTCAGGACAGATACTTCCCTTCCGGTCAGGAATTCCTCGATGACCATCTCATCACCGGCCTGCCCGAACTTCTTCTCGCCCATGATTTCATCCGCGCCTCTGAGTGCCGACTCCAGATCCTCGCAGATCAGGACGCCCTTGCCCAGCGCAAGGCCGCTTGCCTTGAGCACAACCGGGAAGGAAGCCCGGCTCCTCAGCCAGGACTTTGCCTCCTCCAGATCCGTAAAGGTCTCAAAAGCCGCCGTCGGAATCTGATATTTTTTCATCAGGGCCTTGGAAAATGCCTTGCTCCCCTCCAGGATCGCGGCGCTCTTCCGCGGCCCGAACACACGAAGTCCGCGTTCTTCAAACACATCGACAATCCCGCCCACAAGAGGATCATCCATCCCAACGATCGTCAGCCCGATGTCATGCGACTTTGCAAAATCCGCAAGGTCTTCAAACCGATCCGGCCCGATCGCTGCCAGTTCGGCAATCTTCGCGATCCCTGCGTTCCCGGGGGCGCAATAGATCTTGTCCACACGGGGGCTTTGGGCACATTTCCACGCAAGGGCATGCTCCCTTCCGCCGCTGCCAACGATCAATATATTCATATCTGACTCCATTCTCCAATGAACATACTGCAGATCAGAGCCTTTGGTTCTGATCTGTTTCAGGTTCTGATCTGTTTCAGGTTCTAATCTCTTTCAGATTTTGATCCGTTTCAGGTTCGATCTCTTTCAGATTCTGATCTCTTTCAGGTTCTGATTTCTTTCAGGTTCTGATCTCTTTCAGATTCTGATCCGTTTCAGGCTCCCGCCTGCTGCAGGATTCTGACGCTTCTTCCTTCCACCGCAACGCGACCCTGCGCAATCAGGTCGATGGCCTGTGGAAGGATCTTCCACTCCGCCTGCTCCATAATGCGCAGCTGCAGGCTTTTGGGGGTATCCTCCGGCAGCACCTCGACTGCCTTCTGCAAAATGATCGGCCCCGTGTCGGTTCCGCTGTCCACAAAATGCACCGTCGCGCCGGAGATCCGTACGCCCCGCGCAAGCGCCGCCTCATGAACCTTCAGCCCATAATATCCCTTTCCGCAAAAAGCCGGGATCAATGATGGATGGATGTTCAGGATCCGGTTTTCATAGGCCCTGACCATCTTCTCCGGAATCACGCACAGAAAACCTGCAAGCACCACAAGATCCGCTCCAGACTCCTTCACCGCCGCAAGCAGTGCCTCATTAAACTTCTCCCGGTCCGGGAAATCCGCAGGGCTGACCACGCGGGATGGAAGCTTTGCCTTCCGCGCACGCTCCAGCGCGTATACCCCACGGTTGTTCGACAGGACCAGGCAGATCCGCGCGTCCTGTATGGTGTGATCTGCAATGGCATCTATAATCGCCTGAAGGTTTGTCCCTCCGCCCGATACCAGCACCGCAACATTCAACATCTGACTCTCTCCCGAAAAGGAACTATCTGTGTAACTGTTCAGAACGGGTTCTGACAGTTCCCTGTCTGTAACGCTTACGTTCTGAGCGACAGGGGTGATGAATCATTATAACAACTATCCTAAGATCTGTGCGCACCTGTCCCCGTGTACTGTCTCGCCGATCACGTATGCCTTCTCTCCGGCACGCTCCACGGCGCTGACCGCCCGGTCCACATCCTCGCCAGCAAGTGCCATGACCATGCCGATCCCCATGTTATAGGTATTGAACATCACATGGTCCTCAATGCCGCCCTCTTTCTGGAGCATCCTGAAAATCTCCGGAACCGGGAAGCTGCCGGCTCTGATCTCGGCTTTCAGGCCCTCCGGGAGCATACGCGGGACATTCTCATAGAAGCCGCCCCCCGTAATATGGCTGCAGCCCTTCACACGCACCCCTGCCTCACGCACTGCCCGAAGCGCCTTCACATAGATCTTCGTCGGGCGCAGGAGCGCTTCGCCAAGGGTCTCGCCAAGCCCTTCGTGATAGGCGGAAAGGGTCTTCTCATCCATGGAAAATACCTTGCGCACCAGAGAATACCCGTTGCTGTGCACACCGCTCGAAGCGATGCCCACCAGCACGTCGCCTTCCTTTACCTCTGCCCCGGTGATCATATCCTTCCGGTCTGCCACGCCCACCGCGAAACCGGCAAGGTCATATTCCTCCTCCGGATAAAAGCCCGGCATCTCCGCCGTCTCGCCGCCGATCAGAGCCGCCCCGGCCGACACACAGCCCTCCGAGACCCCTTTCACGATCTGCGCGATCTTCTCCGGGTCATTTTTCCCGCATGCGATGTAATCGAGGAAAAACAGCGGCTCCCCGCCCGCGCACGCGATATCATTCACACACATTGCGACACAGTCGATCCCGACCGTGTCATGGCGGTCCATCAGGAAAGCAAGCTTTAGCTTTGTCCCGACGCCATCCGTCCCTGACACAAGCGTCGGCTCTTCCATCCCCTGAAACGCCTTCATGGAAAATGCGCCAGAGAACCCGCCAATATCAGACAGCACTTCCGGCCGCTTTGTCCGCTCAATAAACTTCTTCATAAGGCGTACGGATTCATATCCTGCCTCAATATCGACTCCTGCCTGCCTGTAGTCCATGCCTCAATCCTTTTCCTGTCCGGCTGCCCTCAGCC
>CAMJIC010000097.1 GCA_946405675.1 uncultured Clostridia bacterium | reverse complement strand
CGTTTCAAAGCCCGCATCCTGGATTGCCTTCAGGATCTTCTGCTTATGCTCCGTCCCGAATGCCTCCAGCGTGATCGTCAGCTTCACAGCCGCATTCCGGTCCGTGCTCACAAACTGATTGTGATCAAGGCGGATCACATTGCCCTGATTCTTCGCAATGATGCCCGCTACCCGTACCAGCTCGCCCGGCTTGTCCGGCAGCATAACGGAGAAGGTAAAAATCCTGTCACGCTGGATCAGCCCATGCTGCACCACAGAGGACATGGTGATCACATCCATATTCCCTCCGGACAGAATGGATACGACCCGCTTGTCCTGGAAGGGAAGATGCTTCAGGGCGGCAACCGTCAGAAGGCCGGAATTTTCGACGATCATCTTATGGTTCTCAACCATGTCCAGAAAGGCGACGATCAGCTCATCATCGCTGACCGTAATGACCTCATCCAGGTTCTTCTGAAGGTAAGGGAAAATGATCTCCCCCGGTGTTTTCACGGCTGTGCCATCCGCGATCGTACTGACTTTGGGCAGCGTCGTGACGCATCCCTCTTTGAAAGAAGCGCTCAGACAGGCCGCGCCTGCCGGTTCAACGCCGATGACCTTGATGCCGGGATTGAGAAGCTTCGCCAGCGTGGAGACACCGGTCGCAAGTCCTCCGCCGCCCACCGGAACCAGGACATACTCCACTGTGGGAAGATCCTTGAAGATCTCCATCATGATCGTCCCCTGCCCGGTCGCTACCGTCAGGTCATCAAAGGGATGGACGAAGGTGTATCCATTTTCACGGGCAAGCTGCAGCGCATACGCGCAGGATTCATCATACACATCGCCCTTCAGAATCACCTCCGCGCCGTACCCTCTTGTACGGTTCACCTTGATGAGGGGTGTCGTGGTCGGCATGACGATCGTCGCCTTGCACCCGTACTTACCGGCTGCATAGGCCACGCCCTGTGCGTGGTTTCCCGCGGAAGCAGTGATCAGCCCCTTCTCCCGTTCCTCCCTGGACATGGTACTGATCTTATAATATGCCCCGCGGATCTTGTAGGCTCCCGTCACCTGCATGTTCTCCGGCTTCAGGAAGACCTTGTTGCCCGACTGTGCGCTGAAGACCGCGCTGCTGATCAGTTTCGTGGAAGCAGTCACCTTCCTGACAATTTCAGAAGCCTCCTCAAACGCCTCAAGGCTCAGCATCTCTTTCCTTCATTTCCTCATTTCTCGTAACAATTCCCCCATTGCTTAAAATACAAAGCATTCTTCGCAGAGGGGGATCAGACTTCTTCGCCCTGCTGCGTGCGATGTTAGGCATACAGCACTGCGAAACGCCTTTCTGGCAGGTTCACGAACGATCCTCGGGATCTGGATCTGTATCAAACAAAGCTTTCACAAAGGAATCCGCATCAAATTTCTGCAGATCCTCGAGCTTTTCCCCGACACCGATGTACTTCACAGGAATCCCCAGCTCGGAGTGGATCGCCGCCGCGATCCCGCCCTTCGCGGTTCCGTCCAGCTTCGTGAGGATGATGCCGGAAACAGGCGTAACCGCCTGGAATTCCTTTGCCTGGGAGAGCGCATTCTGTCCGGTCGTCCCATCCAGCACCACCAGCGTCTCACGAAATGCCTCGGGATATTCCCGGTCAATGATCCGGTTGATCTTTCCAAGCTCATTCATCAGGTTCTTCTTATTGTGAAGCCGACCTGCCGTATCAATGATCAGGACATCCGCATTTCGCGCCTTGGCTGACGCGATCGCGTCATAGACGATGGAACCCGGATCCGATCCCTCCTGCCCTGAGACGATCGGAGCATCAGCTCGCCTGGCCCATTCCGTAAGCTGTTCCCCTGCTGCCGCACGGAAGGTGTCCGCCGCCGCAAGGACAACGCTCTTTCCCTGCTGCCGCAGAAGGTATGCCAGCTTTCCGATGCTGGTGGTCTTGCCCACGCCATTGACGCCGACAACCAGAACCACACTCTTCCGGTTCTCAAACGCATAGTCGGCCTTTCCGACGCTCATCTGATCCTTGATGGATTCCATGAGAAGCTCCCGGCACTGCTGCGGATTCCCGATCCTTTTATCACGTACCTTCGTCTTCAGATCCTCCACGATCGCTTCCGTCGCCTTGACGCCCACATCCCCCATGATCAGGATCTCTTCAATCTCCTCATAGAAATCGTCCCCGACCTCCGTATAGGCGGCCAGCGCATTGTCAAAGCCGGATACGATGCTGTTTCGCGTCTTCGACAATCCGGATACCAGACGCCGGAAAAAACCTTTTTTCTCTTTCTTTTCTTCAGCCATATTATTCCTCTTTTCTGCCCAGGAAGCGCTTCCTGGCCGGTCAGGTCAGCTCATTTTCCACTAGATCCACGGACACCAGCGCGGACACGCCTTTTTCCTGCATGGTGATGCCGTAGAGTCGGTCGCACGATGCCATGGAACCCCTTCTGTGCGTGATAATGATAAACTGCGTATGCTTGGTCAGCTTATGCAGGTACCTGGCGAAACGATCCACGTTCGCCTCGTCCAGCGCAGATTCGATCTCATCCAGCAGGCAGAACGGAGACGGCTTCAGGTTCTGGATCGCAAACAGCAGCGCGATCGCGGCCAGGCTCTTCTCCCCGCCGGAAAGCTGCATCATGTTCTGCAGCTTCTTCCCGGGCGGCTGGGCAATCACACGGATCCCGGCTTCCAGGATATCCTCCTCTTCCACCAGCTCCAGCGTTCCCTTTCCGCCGCCGAACAGATCCCGGAAGGTGACATCATATTCCTTGCGCATCCGTTCAAACTGTTCCCTGAACTGAGTCCGCATGCTGTCATCCAGCTGGTCTATGATCTTCCCAAGGTCCGCAGCGCTCTTGACCAGATCCTCATGCTGCGCGGACAGGAACTCATAACGCTCCGCCACTTCCTTGTACTGCTCGATCGCGCCAACGTTGACGCTTCCCAGTGCCTTGATCTCGCGCCGGATATCGGCAAGCCGCTTCTTCAATGCAGTCATCGGGCCCAGATCCTCCCTGCGCAGCTCCTTGCACTGGACGGGTGTCAGGTCATATTCTTCCCACAGATACTCAATGCTCTTCTCCCTGCCCTCTTCCAGCTTCTTCAGCTGCTCCTCCAGGCGGAAGGTCTCACGGTCAAGCCTCGTGATCTCCCCGGAAAGCTCTTCCCTGCGGTCAAAAAATGACTTCCTCAGCGTCAGCTTCTCTTCCTTATCCGCATTCATTGCGGCGATCCCGGCCGCAAGCTCCTCTTCCTTCTGCTTTGTCTTAGCAATCTGCGCCTTCAGCTCCTCGACCTGGAGACGCTTTTCTTCCTTCTCCGCCTCACCGGCCGACATGCGCTGTGTGATTTCCTGCGCTTCCTTGCTGCGGTTCTCAACCTCCTGCGCCAGCCGGTCCAGGTTCTGGGAAATGAAATTCATCTCCTGTGCATAGCCTGCCAGCTTCATGCGGACCTTTGACAGGTTTTCCTCCGATGATGCAAGGCTTGTGCCCAGCTGATCCAGCTGAGCCTGCAGTGCCTCGATCCGGTCATTCTCCTGCTTCTCGGAAGCATCGCTCTTCTGAAGGTCCTGTCCGCTCACGGCCTGCTCCGACTCCAGCTTCTTCCGGTCCTGTGCGATCCTGGCCCGCTCCCTCGCGATCTGCTCCCTGGCCGTCCTGGTCTCTTCCATCCTGCCGGACAAATCCTGCATCTTCTGGTCAAGGGAGGAAAGGTCGAACTCATTCTTCTGCATCAGTCCTGACACAGCGGTGATCTCATCCCTCAGGCGGTTCCTCTTCGTATGGTCCGCCTCGACCTTCACCGACAGCTCATCCAGCTGGCTCTTCATCCTGGCCAGCTTTTTCTTTGTATCATCGATCTCCCTGCGCCTGCCCAGGAGGTTGCTGTTATTCTTAAACGCGCCTCCGGTCATGGAGCCGCCCGCGCTGAGCAGCTCGCCGTCCAGCGTCACCAGCCTGAGGCTGTAATGAAACTTCCGGGCAATCTCCACTGCCCTGTCAATGTCTTCAACAACCACGGTCCTTCCAAGAAGATTGCGGACCAGATCCCGGAACCGGTCCTCACAGGTAACGATATCCGAGGCAAGCCCCACAACGCCCCTTTCCTGAAGGACATTCCTCTCCTTCAGCTCACGACTGTTTTTCATTGCCGTCAGAGGGAGGAAGGTCGCACGGCCGAAGCGGTTCTCCTTCAGAAACGCGATCATCTGCTTGGCCGTCTGCTCGTCCGACGTCACAATGTTCTGGATGCTGCCGCCCAAGGCTGTCTCAACGGCAAGCTCATACTGCTTAGAGGTCTGGATCAGGTCAGCGACAACGCCCAGGATCCCAGGGACACGGTCTTTCTGCTCCATGACGCGGCGGATCGAACCCCCGTAGCCCTCATAGCGCTCCGTGATGGCACGCAGCGTATCAAAACGGGAAGACTCCCTCTGGTAGACTTCCCGCATCTTTGAGAGCCTGTCCGACCCATCCAGGAAAGCCTTGTGCACCTCCTCCAGTTCCCGGGACAGACGCTCGCTCCGCTCCTGCAGGGTCTCTGTCTGGCGCATGGCGGTCTGCCTTTGCTCATTCAGCTCATCCTTGCTGTGGATTTGGGTCCTCTCGTCGCTTCGAAGCGTCAGCTCACGGCTGTTGAGCTCCGCCTCCCGCAGGGCGATCTGCTCGATCATGGTGGAGGCACGCTGCCTGTCTGTCTGGATGCCTGTCCTTTCATTCAGGATCCGGATGATCTGCTCCTTGCTGACATCGATCTGCGCGTTCAGGTCAGCAATCTTTGCATTCAGGTCCAGGACGGCATTCTCCGCCTCCTCCCGTTCCTTCGTGCAGGATGCGGTCTCCGCCTCCAGGTCCGATCTCCGTTTCCTGGAAGTGGCGATCTGTTCCCTGCGCTGCGCTTCCTCCGCCTTCAGCCGCTCTGACCGGATGCCCAGCTCCTCCTGGGAGGCGCTTAATGCACGGATCCTGTCCTCAGCAAGGTCGATGCCGCCCGCTTTCTCCTGGCGCTCAAGGCGGACCCTGGACAATTCCTCATTGGCCGAAAACATGGCAGTGTCTATGCTGCTGATTTCCTCGTCAAGCTCCTCATACCGTGCCTTCGCGCCAGCAAGCTCATTTGTCACCCTCTCCTGCTCAGCCCTGGCGTCATCCAGCTTGCCCTGGGCATTGTTCAGGTTTTCCTCAAACCGGTCATTCTCCAGCAGGAACAGGTTGACATCCACAAGCTTCATCTCATCCCGCTTGGCCAGATAGATCTTTGCCGTCTCGCTCTGCTGCTTCAAGGGTCCCGCCTGCCGCCCCAGCTCGCTGAGGATGTCATTGACGCGGACAAGGTTTGCCTGCTCGCTCTCGAGTTTTTTCAGCGCAGCCATCTTCCGGTGCTTGTACTTCACGATGCCGGCAGCTTCGTCAAACAGCTCCCTGCGCTCCTCCGGCTTACCGTTCAGGATCTTCTCGACCTGGCCCTGCCCGATCAGGGAATAGCCTTCCTTCCCGATTCCGGTATCAAAAAAAAGCTCCTGGACATCCCTCATCCGGACCTGTGTTCCATTGATGAGATATTCCGACTCCCCCGAGCGGTACAGCCGCCTTGCGACCGTCACCTCCTCGTAGTCGATGGGCAGCGCATGATCCGAATTATCCAGTGAGATCGCCACATAGGCATAGCTCATGGGCCGGCGCACAGCCGTGCCGGCAAAAATAACATCCTGCATGGACCCGCCGCGCAGCTGCTTTGCAGACTGTTCGCCCAGAACCCAGCGGATCGCGTCGGATACGTTGGACTTGCCCGATCCGTTGGGGCCGACGACGCCTGTGATTCCATTGTGGAACTGCAAAACGATTTTATTGGCAAAGGACTTAAAGCCCTGCAATTCCAGACTCTTAAGATACATGAATCCCTCTTTGCTTCAATTCGATCAACGCCTTGTAGGCGGCTTCCATCTCTGCACCCTTCTTGGTGCCGGCACGGCCCCACCCAACCACATTCGTCCCGATCAACGCCTGCGTTTCAAAATGCCTGTCATGAGACGGCCCCTCCTCCCGGATCAGGCGGTAGGTCAGCTCCTCATCCGGAAACGCCTTCCGAACCACCTCCTGCAGGATCGTCTTGCTGTCATAAAACAGCTTCTTATGCTCGATGTCATTCAGGACAAAACGCCTGACAAAGGAATCCGCTTCTTCGATCCCCCTGTCAAGATAGATCGCTCCGATCAATGCCTCCAGGGCATCCGAAACAATGGAATTCCTCTTCCTGCCTCCGGTCAGCTCCTCCCCCCTTCCCAGGCGGATGTAGCCCGGAAGGCCCATCTGCCGGGCGCACAAAGCGAGGGTAGGCTCACAGACGATGCTGGCACGCAGCTTCGTCAGATCGCCTTCCGGAAGAGACGGATAGTGAAGATAGAGGTACCTGGAGCTGAGCAGCTCCAGCACCGCATCGCCGAGAAACTCAAGCCGTTCATTGTCCGATATGACCTCAGACTTGTGCTCATTCGCGTAGGAACTATGGGTGAGCGCCTGATTAAGGAGGCTCCGGTCCTCAAACCGAAGGCCGATCACCTCCTCCAGTTCATCCTCAACTGACCGCATTCCGAATCGCCTCTACCGCATCCTGAACCGTAACGATCTTCTCCGCCGCTTCCGTAGGAATCTGAATATGAAACTCCTCCTCGACCGCCATGATGATCTGGTATAAATCCAGGCTGTCAGCCCCAAGATCATCCTTGAAAGTCGTCTCCGGATTGATCTCATCGATATCCACGCTCAATACATCCGCTATGATCTGCTGCATTTTTTCAAATTCCATACAATCCTCCATTCATTCGTCCGCAGGGTCTAAACAGAAATCACTCTCAAAATCGCTCTCAGGAATTGCTTTCTATGTAGGAAGTGATCTTTGAAGCAATATCCTCCCGGTAAAACTGTACGCACTGTTCCACCGCCCGCCTGACATCATGCGCCTTCGCGCTGCCATGCATCTTCACCACCAGGCGCTTCAGGCCCAGTACAGGTGCTCCTCCATACTGCCCCGAATCATACTTTTTCAGCATCTTCTTCAGCCCGTTCTTTACCAGAACCGCACCAATCTTGCTTGAAAAAGAGGAATAGAACGCCTGCTTCATCTCCGACAGCAAAACCTGCGCTGTCCCCTCATACATCTTCAGCACCACATTCCCCGTAAAACCGTCACACACCGCAACGTCACAGGTACCATAAGGGATCTCCCTCGCCTCGCAGCTTCCCGCGAAACAGATCTCCCCCTTCTCATCCATCTCCTTGAGCAGCGGAAATGTCTCCTTCACAAGGCTGTTGCCCTTCTCCTCCTCGGCACCGATGTTCACGATCCCGACCCGGGGCTTTTTCACGCCCGCCACGCTCTGCATGTAGATCGTGCCAAGCTTTGCCCACTGTGCCAGATGCTCCGGCCTCGCATCCACATTCGCCCCGCAGTCCAGAAGCAGCATGCCGCCGCTTTTGGTCGGGATGATGGAAGCAAAAGGAGGCCGCTGAACCCCCCGGATTCTCCCGACGATCCCCTGCCCGCCGACGACCACCGCTCCGGAATTCCCTGCGGAAATGAACGCTTCCGCTTCGTTGTTCCTGACCAGCATCAGTGCCTTCACCATGGAGGATTCCTTTTTGCGCCGGATTGACTCCACCGGATGGTCTGCCGTACCGATCACATCCTCCGCGTGTACGATTGAAATGCTCCCCTCCGGGTATGTCTTTCCCTTCAGACAAGCCTCAATCTCTTTCTGCCTTCCCACAAGGATCACAGAAACATCGCTTCTGCTGTTCACTGCGTCAACGACTCCCTGAACGATCTGAGCCGGCGCATTGTCACCGCCCATCGCGTCAACCGCAATCCGAATCCGGTCCGCCATATCGCACCCCTCCGTTTTCTTCCGCTCATGTCAAGTGAATGATTTACAGTCATAATTGTTCAGAACCAGTTCTGAACCTCCTGCAGTTTACTATATCGCCTGCAAAAAGGCAACAAAAGGGATTGTCCCAACAGACAATCCCTTCATCATTCCTCATAAAAGATCCGGGTCAGGCCTCTTCGCCGACCTTGATGATCTCCCGCTTATTGTAGCTTCCGCAAGCCTTGCAGACAGTATGCGGTCTCATGAGAGCGCCGCACTTGCTGCACTTGACAAGAGTCGGAGCCGCCATCTTCCACTGCGCGTGCTTCATATCTCTTCTTGACTTGCTGTGCTTATTCTTTGGGCAAATCGACATGGTCTACACCTCCTTGAACTTGCTGAAAACATCCAGGACCTTCGCCATTCTCGGATCAAGCGCCTTGCGTTCGCAGCCGCAATCACCATGGTTTAAGTTCTGACCGCATACCGGACACAGTCCCTTGCAGTCCTCCTTGCAGAGAACACGGGACGGCCAGTTCAGCAGAGCTTCACCAAAGAGCAGCTTATCCACGTCCAGGTGATATCCTTCTATCAAACAGTCCGGATCGAGTGCCGGCTCATCCGCCATCTCCGCCTCAGATCCTTCCGAATCTACTTCCGGACCTTCCGCCTCACTGACTGCGACAGTCTCGCAAAAATCCAGCTCGAACGGAACGATTACGCTGTCCAGGCATCTGTCGCAGGGAATCTGTACCTTCATCGAAGCCTTCCCCCGTATCTCCAGATGTCCGCTCTCCTTCTTATTCAAGATCAGAAAAGCAGAGCTTTTTTCCGTGACCGGGTAGCTCCCGAAGCTGTATTCCAGCTTCTCAAGTCCGATTGGCACTTCTGTTTCGACCTTCCTGCCTTCCAGAAGCACATCTGTCAGATTCAGCAACATAAAATGGTACCCCTTCAAAGCGCACTCCGTAATTATAATAAGGCAGGAAACTCCTGTCAAGATGTTTTTTCACGCAGAATCCCTTCTTCCACGTCACTGTGCGCGCGTC